>JAMCYS010000148.1:0-35103 GCA_023473795.1 Chloroflexota bacterium
GTGATGCCAGGTGACGACGTGCGCCTGGAAGTGCAACTGATTATGCCCATCGCCATGGAGGAAAGCCTGCACTTCGCTATCCGCGAGGGCGGCCATACCGTCGGCGCCGGCGTCGTCACTAAGATCACTGAGTAGCCGCCGAGAGCACGAATGCTGAGCGCGGACCGACCCGCGCTCAGCCACTGGATAGGACACAATGGCAAAGAAGAAACAGGAAGCCAGGATCACGATTACGCTCGCCTGCACGAAGTGCAAGGAGCGCAACTACACGACCAGCAAGAATCGAAGGAACGACCCTGACCGGCTGTCACTGGATAAGTACTGCCCGCGCTGCCGTGTGCACACGGCCCACAGGGAGACCAAGTGAAAGACAGGACCAAGGGCCGGACCGCGCTGCGTCCAGCCAAGCCAGCCCCGGCTGCACCCAGCCGGCCGGCTGCTACTCCGCCTAAGGTACGCTCGCCGTTCAGCGCGGGCGGGGGCCTGTCGGCCAGGGCGGAGGGAGCCGGGCGCTTCATCCGCGACACTCGGTCCGAATTAAGGAAGGTCGTCTGGCCCACGCGCGAAGAGGCGATCAGGCTTACCCTGATAGTCATCCTCGTTTCCGTGGCAATGGGGGCATTGTTGGGCGGCGTGGACTACCTGTTCAAGCTGTTCTTCGAAACCCTCGTGGCCAGTCTATAGGCGATAAGCGATGGATGCAGAAGAAACCAGCGACCAGGTAGCCGAAGAGAGCGCCCCCGCCGAGGAGCAGACGTCGGCGGAGAACAAGGAGTGGTTCGTTATCCACACCTACTCCGGCTACGAGAACAAAGTAAAGACCAACCTGGAGCATCGTATCCAGACGATGGATATGCAGAATCGCGTCTTCCAGGTGGTCGTGCCCGTCGAAGACGAGATCGAGATCAAGGACGGCCAGCGCCGGACCGTGCAGCGCAAAATCTTCCCCGGCTACGTGCTGGTCGAGATGGCGATGTCCGACGAGTCGTGGTACGTGGTGCGCAACACCCCGGGGGTGACGGGGTTCGTCGGCTCAGGCAACAAGCCCGTGCCTCTGCGGGAGGACGAGGTCAAGGCCATCCTCAAGCAGATGCGGGTGGAGGCGCCACGCATCAAGGTGGCCTTCAGCAAGGGGCAGAGCGTGCGCATTGTCGACGGACCGTTCGCCGACTTCATCGGCGTGGTGGACGACCTGAGCTACGAGAAGGGCAAGGTACGCGTGCTCGTGTCCTTCTTCGGCCGGGAAACCCCGGTGGAACTGGACTTCCTACAGGTAGAGAAGCTGTAAGGCGCAAGGAGGGTAGCGGGTAGAGACGCGGGTAGGCCGCGAAGGCAGGCATCTAGGCCCAACCCTCTACTCAGGTTATGGCTAAGAAAGTCAAGGCGATTGTCAAACTGCAGATAACTGCCGGGAAGGCTAACCCGGCGCCGCCCGTTGGCCCTGCTCTGGGCCAGCACGGCGTGAACATCATGGCCTTCGTCAAGGAGTACAACGAACGAACGGCGGCGCAGGCCGGCACGGTCATCCCGGTGGAGATCACCATCTTCGAGGACCGCTCGTTCACCTTCGTCACCAAGACGCCGCCCGCCACGGACCTGATCAAGAAGGCGTTGGGGCTGGAGAAAGGCTCTTCCACCACCGGCACCGCCAAGGCAGGCACGCTGACGCACGCCCAGGTCAGGCAGATAGCCGAGACCAAACTCAAGGACCTCAACGCCAATGACGTGGCAGCCGCCGAGAAGATGATCGAGGGCTCGGCACGGAGCATGGGCATCGAGATAGTAGACTAGCGGCGCGCAGCCGCCGGTAGTTCGTGGGAGGACCCCAGAGGGCCCGCAGGCACCACAACAGGAGAAACAATGGCAACCAAGCACGGCAAGAAGTATCAGGAGATTGCCAAGCTCATCGACCAGAGCAAGGCTTACACGCCCGACGAGGCCATCGCCCTCGCCAAGCAGACCAGCTACGTCAAGTTCGATCCCACGGTCGAGGTCCATTTGCGCATGGGTGTCGATCCTCGCCACGCCGACCAACAGGTGCGCGGAGTCGCCCTGCTGCCTAACGGCCTTGGCAAGACCATCCGCGTGCTCGTCTTCACCCAGGGTGAGGGGCAGCGGCTGGCCGAAGAGGCGGGCGCCGACTACGTGGGCGGCGACGACCTTGTCAAGCGCATCGAGGGCGGCTGGCTGGATTTCGACATCGCTCTGGCCACGCCCGACATGATGGGCAAGGTCGGCAAGCTCGGCAAGATCCTCGGCCGCCGCGGCTTGATGCCGAACCCGAAGTCCGGCACCATCGCCCAGCCGGGGGACTTGCAGCGCGTGATTCGCGACTCGCGCAAGGGCCGCGTCGAGTTCAAGCTCGATCGCACCGCGCTCATCCACGTTCCGGTCGGCAAGTTGAGCTTCCCCGAGGACAAGCTGCGGGAGAACCTAGCGGCGCTGGTCGACGCCATCGTGCGCGCCAAGCCCTCGGGTGCCAAAGGCCAGTATATTCGCAGCATCACCGTCACGACTACGATGGGGCCAGGCATCTCGCTTGACCTCGGCGCGGCTACCGCCCTGGCGGCAGTCGCCTGATAACCGCATAGACAAAGCTCACGACAGCGCCGTAGACAGCGGGCGCGCTAACGCGCTCAATAGACCAGCCCGCCGAGGTGCGCCGGCAGCAACCCTCCCGCCTGTTTTGACACAACGGCCCCGGGGTGGTTCACGAATCGGCGAATCCTCGCGTCTACGGGCGCGAGGATTTCTGTTTGTTCTAAAGGAGGGAAAGCGTGCCAACGACCAAGAAGGTTGACACGGTCAAGGAGATCGCCGACGAACTGGCGAACTCCCAGCTGGCTGTGCTGGCAGACTATCGCGGCCTCACCGTGGCCGAGATCGGCCAGCTGCGGCGCCAGCTGCGCGAGGGCGAGACCCAGTTGATGGTGGCGAAGAATACCCTGATCAAGCGTGCTGCCGCGCAGAGCGGCGTCGAGTCGAGCGTCGAGCAGTTCCTGGCGGGCCCCACCGCCGTGGCGTTCGTCCACAGCACGGACATCGCCAAGTCCGCCAAGGCGCTGTCCACCTACGCGCGCGCGTCCAAGGTTTTCGTCATCAAGGGCGGCATTTTGGGCAAGCGCGTTCTCGCCGCCGATCTCGTCCAGCAACTGGCCGATTTGCCGCCCCGCGAGGTTCTCCTGGCTCGCGTGGTCGGCGGAATGCAGGCGCCAATTTCCGGTCTGGTGACCGTTCTCGGCGGCACTGTTCGCGGTCTTATGTACGTATTGCAGGCCCGCAAGGACCAGCTAACAGCAGAGCAGGGAGGATAAGTAGCTACTATGGCAATGACCAAGGAAGAGATGATTCAAGCGATCGAGAGCATGACCGTCCTCGAGTTGGCCGATCTGGTGAAGTCCCTCGAGGAGCGCTTCGGCGTTAGTGCTGCCGCCCCGGTGGCGGTAGCGGCAGCCCCAGCCGCCGGCGCGGCCGCGGCGGCCGCGCCAGTGGAGGAGCAGACGGAGTTCGACGTCGTGCTTGCGGAAGTCGGCCCCAACAAGATTAATGTGATCAAGGCCGTCCGCGAGCTGACGACGTTGGGCCTGAAGGAAGCCAAGGACCTGGTCGAGGCAGCGCCGAAGTCGGTCAAGGAAGCCGTCAACAAGGCCGAGGCCGAGGCCGCCAAGGCCAAGCTGGAAGCCGCCGGCGCGACCGTCCAGGTCAAGTAGGCGGACTGTCCCGGCCGCCTCTGCGCTCGGTTGAGCGCAGAGGCGGCTTTCGCGTTGTCTCAACCTCAGCCGCGACCTGGGCTGACTCGCTAGCTTGCCCTGGCACCCTTCGTGCTTAGCCGTGGTGATAGAGGTATCTATGCTTTTCGGCGGGGGTGCGCTCTTTTGGCGGCAGAAGGACTGAGGGTCATACCACTAGGCGGGGTCGGCGAAGTCGGCAAGAACTCGACCGTGGTGGAGACCGACGAAGACCTAGTGCTCATCGACGCGGGGGTGATGTTCCCCGACGAGGCGATGCATGGCATCGACCTGGTTATCCCTGACTTCCGCTACGTGGTCGAGAACCAGGCCAAGCTGCGCGGCATCGTTTTCACCCACGGGCACGACGATCACATCGGTGCCTTACCCTATCTTCTGCAGCAGCTCGCGGGCGAGGTACCGGTTTACGGCACCGCCCTGACGCTGGGCCTGGCTGCCACCCGCACGCGCGAACTGCACGTCCTCGACCGGGCCAGCATGCGTCCCCTGAGGCCCGGCGAGCAGGTGCGCCTGGGCAAGTTGACGCTGGAACTCTTTCACGTCACGCACAGCGTGCCAGATGCCGCCGGCGTGATCCTGAGAACTCCGGACGGCACTCTGGTGCACACCGGCGATTTCAAGCTCGACCCCACCCCGGTCGACAGCTGGCCAACGGATCTGCCACGGTTACGTCAACTAGGCACGGAAGGAGTCCTGGTGCTCCTCTCGGACTGCGTGCGGGCCGAGGAACCCGGCTACACCCCCTCCGAAAGAGTGGTCGGCGAGACGCTCGACCGCATTGTGGCCAGCGCCCGAGGACGGGTGGTCGTGACGACTTTCGCCTCCAACATCACCCGCCTGGAACAGACGATCAAAATCGCCGCGCGCTACGGGCGCAAAGTGGGCGTCGTGGGACGCAGTATGGCGCAGAACCTCGCCGTCGCGAAAGACTTGGGCCAGGTGGATCTGCCCGCCGGCGTTGTGGTGGACCTCCACCAGGTGCGAAACCTGCCGCCCGAGCAGGTGGTGCTGCTAACTACCGGCAGCCAGGGAGAGCCGACCTCGGCTCTGGCGCGCATCGCCGCCGGCGACCATCCGGCCATCAGCGTCGACAGACACGACACGGTCGTCATCGCCGCCAACCCCATTCCAGGCAACGAGGAAACCGTCGCCAGGACAATCGACAACCTCTTTCGTCGAGGAGCCACCGTCATCTACGGCGCCGTGGCGGAGGGGGTGCATGTCTCCGGGCACGCCAGTCGGGATGAACTGCGCGAAATGATGCGCGTGGTGCGACCGCGCTTCGTCGCTCCCATGCACGGTGAGTACCGACACATGGTGCTTTACCAGGCTCTAGCAGCGGAAGAAGGGATCGCCCCGGAGCGGGTTATCCTACCCGAGGTGGGCAGGGTCATGAACTTCTCCCGGGAAGGGGCGGGGAACGACGGCGAGATACCGTCTGGCTCCATACTTGTCGACGGGCTGACCGTGGGTGGGGTCACCCAAGCCGTGCTGCGTGAGCGCGGGCGCCTTGCCGAGGACGGCGTGCTCATTGCCTCGGTCGTGGTTGACAGGGAAACCGGCCAGCTATTCGCCGAGCCGGAGCTGGTGGCCCGGGGCTTCGGCGAAATTGGCGACGACCTGCTGGCAGAGGCACGCGACCGCCTGGTCAAGGCGCTCGCCCGGGACCGTGGCGAAGCGGAATACGGCTTTATCGTGCGCAAGGTGCACGACGTTCTGGGCAAGTATATCTATCAGCAGACCCGCCGACGGCCGATGATTCTGCCGGTGGTGACCGAGGTCTAGACCCGGGCTAGCCTCCCAGGCCGGCAGCGCGGCCGCGGCCAACGTTGACCAGCCCGCCGAACTTCTCCCGCAGCAGATCCCTCAGGTCCGGTTTGGTTCTCTCCGCCAGCGAATAGCCAACTCGCACCATGGGCACGTCCAGATGGAGCAGGCGCCGGAGATCGATGGGCGTGGCTACGACCACCGTGTCCGGGTTGGCACGCCGGATGGTCTCTTCCAGGTCGTGCAGCTGAGCACCGCCGTAGCCCATGGCAGGCAGCAGAGGCCCGATGTGGGGATACCGCCGGAAGGTATCGGCGATGGAGCCCACGGCGTAGCGCCTGGGATCGACCAGTTCCCCGGCGCCCCCCCGCCTGGCCGCCAGAACCCCGGCACCGAAGTCCATCTCGCCGTGGGTGAGGGTGGGCCCGTCCTCGACGACCAGCACTCTCTTGCCTCGGATCAAGCCTGGATTGTCCACGGCGATGGGAGAGGCGGCTTCCACCACCGTTGCCCCCGGGTTCGCGGCCGCGACCGCCGCTCGCACGTCGGCCACCTGCTCCGGCGTCGCCGTGTCGACTTTGTTGATCACGACGATGTCGGCCATCCGCAGATTGATTTCCCCGGGGTAGTAGGCGGTCTCATGCCCCGCACGAAGGGGGTCGGCGACGACGATATTGAGATCGGGCCGGTAGAAGGAGAAGTCGTTGTTGCCCCCATCCCAAACGATGACGTCTGCTTCTCTCTCGGCCTGGTGTAGAATCCGCCCGTAGTCCACGCCCGCGTAGACGATGGTCCCCTGGACAAGGTGCGGCTCGTACTCCTCACGTTCCTCGACCGTCAAATCCCATTTCGCCAGGTCCGCCGGCTGGGCGAAACGCTGCACCGCCACGGCAGCCAAGTCACCGTAGGCCATCGGATGGCGGACGACGACGGTACGCAGTCCCAGCTCCTTCAGGACCTGGGTGACGCGACGGGAGGTCTGGCTCTTGCCGGAGCCCGTGCGCACGGCCACCACTGCCACCACGGGCACCGTGGCTTGGAGCATTGTAGATAAAGGACCGAGGAAGGTGAATTCGGCGCCCGCCGCCTGGGCGACGGCGCCCCGGCGCATGACGTACTCGTAGGGAACGTCGCTGTAGGCAAAGACGACCTCCGCCACGTTCAGACGCTCCACCAGATCAACTAGATCCGCCTCGTCGTAGATGGGAACGCCGTTGGGATACAGGTGGCCGGCGAGTTCGGGGGGATAGACTCGATTGGCGATTCCTGGGATCTGGGTCGCGGTGAAAGCCACAACCTCATAGGCGGGGTTGTCGCGGAAGTAGACGTTGAAGTTGTGGAAGTCACGACCGCCCGCGCCCATTATTAGCACCCGACGCCTGCCGAGTGGTGCCGGCCCGCCGTCTTGCCGCCGGGCACGGCCGCCCGTCCGCAATCCATCTCCCTCGCGTCGTTCCATTGCCATCCTCCCCCGGACCCACTTCTCCGGCGCCACCCGTGGCCTCCGGTGACGCCAGGCTATGCCTCCGGGCAGGACGTGTGCCAGCTGCCGGCGGCCCTTGCCCGCTGGTAGGCCTGGTGGTCCACACCGGATGCCGAAATTATAGTCGGCTTTGGTCCCACTTGCTCCAGAGCCAGCCAAGCCGGAGCCGGCAGCAGTCCGCCGGCCGGTTGGCCACAGCGATGGTTTGTCAGTCAGTTGACTTCGACGGCGGAGAGCGCTATTCTGCCAGCCAGCCCTGGCTGGGTCTTCGGCAACGGCAAAGTTGGCTGTGGTAGTAACTTCAGTGCGTTCAGCGGCTGCTCCCTCGCCCCAGGCGACCCCTCCGGGCCGGCGCCTCCCGCCCCTCGCTTTCCCCCTGGTCCGGCGTCTTGGCCGGGAATACCGCTGGGTTATCTGGTTGGCGATGGCGCTCGTGGCCTTCAACCAGATGACGCAGATGTTCGCCTACTCGGTGCTGATACCCTCTTTGATGGCCGAGCTGCACCTCACCTACGCCCTGGCCGGCACGCTCACCTCGGCCTATACGCTCGCCATGTGCGCCACGATGGCTCCGGTGGGGATCATCGGCGACAGATTGGGCGTCCGTGCCCTGGTCCTGGCCGGCACGGTCGCTCTCCTCCTGGGGGCCTTTCTTTTCGCCAGCGCGAGCAACTACCCAGTGGCCCTGGCCTCACGCCTCTTGGTCGGCGCCGGGGCAGGCGTGGCCCTGGCGCTGCCGCCGCCGGTGCTCGCCTACTGGTTCAACAAGAGCGAGTATAAGTCAGTGACGGGGCTGCAGATCAGCGTCGGCAAGACCGGTTCCGTCGTGGCGACCTGGGTGCTGCCCCCGCTCGTGGTGGCGCTGGGTTGGCGGCTGGGCTACTCGGCAATGTCGCTCGTCGGCGTGGCGACCCTACTATTGGTCTTCGCCGTGCAGGCCAACCGCCCGAGCGAAGTTGGCCTCCCAGACTCGCTAGGCATGGCCGTGTCCGACGATCAAAGGGAACGCTCCGCGCCAGAGCCGCCGCTGCCCTTCCGGCAGATGGTGCGCCAGCGCGACTTGCTGCTTCTGGCCATCAGCCAGGCCTTGATCTACATAGCCTACTTTGGCATGACCAACTGGCTGCCCACTTACTACCAGGTTAGCCAGCGCCGCCGTCCGTCCTTGGTCAGCCAGTAATTCTCGTGCTCGTTGGGGAACCGACCGGCCCGCAAGTCGGCGAAGACCACTTTCACCGCTTCAACTTCCTCGGGGAGGAGGAAGACATCCCAGAAGACCTTGCCCTGCACCTCGGCGCAGTAGTAGCCGGTCGCCTGCTCACATGACCGGTTGAAGCGCACGATCCGCCCCTCGCGGTCCAGCACCACGACCAGGCTGGCTATGGTATCCAGGATCGCGGCGCTGAGGTCCGGCGCAGCGGGCGCCCTCGGCCGTCGCGCCTGCCTCTTGACGTCAACACGCTCCATCGTCTCCCCCTAATAGAGCTAGTGCCTTACTGCTCTGCACGGCATTGACATTTGGACTGTGCTAGCACCGGTACTACATGGCGGCAAGCGATCCCGTTGCCAGTCGCCGTCCCACCTCACTGGGCCAGGGAGCCTGCTCGGTACCGAGCCGAAGGCGTACTGCCATCACTGGCTCCGCGGGGAGGCCGGCCCCGATGCGGAAACCTGCCGGCCGGCAACCGTCTCGGGAAGCGTATGACTGGGCCGCGAGGATGAGGAAGAAGCCCGCGGTCCGATTGTGGAACCGGCGGAGCGATAGCTGTGGAAGGGTGGGCCCGGCCGGATGCGCACCAGCGACCAACCGGTTATGAGCCCAACTGGCACGAAACAGGACCATAGTGCAACCAGCCACTCGGAAGCGGTGCCGGTTCAAGCAACACCGCCCGCCGGTGCCTAGCCATCGCGTTGCCGGTCTGGCGCGGCCTCCACTGCTTTAGCAATCAAGTCGTGCATCTGCTTGCCCACATTGGCAGAGCGGTGCCGGTCGCCCTTGGCAGCGCCGCCCTTCTTGCGTACGCGCTCGTAGTGCGCACTGGCCTGCATATCCGCCGTCTTGCCGCCCCGGCCGGCGTCTCGCATCGTTTTATAAGCCATCGCCCGTCTCCGTCACCCCTTGCCTTCCTGCTGGCACCGTGCCGCCGTCTTTCGCCTTCGCTCGTGGCCCTAGCGCCCTATCTCAGCGAACTGCTCACAGCCGTCCTTGGATAGTAGCACATCACTGCCCTTCTTGCCCATGTCGGTGAAGTGCTCACGGCCGTGCCCGGCGAGATTGACGGCCCCGCCCTTCCGCCCCGCTCGGGAGAGGTGCTCCACGCCGTACCGTTCCTTGATCAGCGTTCCACCTCGCCCGTCGGCCTCGTGCCTGTCTGTGCTTTCGCCCGCGGTACCACCGCCAGCACCGCCTGTCTGCCGCGGCAACACGCTCGCTTCTCGATGGTCTTTACTTATGACAGCACTTCCCTCGTCTGGCGGCCACACAATGTTGGCGTGCTTCTTGCCGAGGCAATCGCAGCCCTCTACGGGGCCGTTAGTATGGCGCTCGCACGGGCGGGGGACTGGCGTACGCGGGCGCGATAGGGTACAACATAGGTGGCACACTAGTCGGTGGTAGGAGATGTTTGATGGCGACTCGACTTTACGTGGGCAACCTGTCTTACGGAACTTCAGCGGACGAGCTACGCGGCCTGTTTGCGCAGGCTGGCACAGTCGAAGATGTCCACATGCCAACAGACCGAGCTTCGGGGCAACCACGGGGGTTCGCCTTCGTGGAAATGACGAGCAAGGAAGAGGCAGATAAAGCGATCCAAATGTTCAATGGCTACACGTTGGGTGGCCGGGAGCTGCGGGTCAATGAGGCCCGCGAGCGCGAGGAGCGCGGCCGCAGTAGGTACTAGCTGAACCCTCGCCGCGGGCGTTCCCTTTCCGCGAAAGCTCACACTGTCGCGTTCTTGCCGTAGGGGCCGTCTGTCACAAGTTGCCGGCCCAAGGTTCCTTGGGCTTGCCAGCGTTTCGCGGCCACTGCCGATCGGATGGCGGATGGACGTATGCTTTGCTATGCCTGGCGTGCCGCTGCCACGTGATGTTCTGATCCCACGTCTTTCCTCACTTATGTAGACAGGTGGGAACTAGAGTCCAACTAGTAGTGGCCTGCGAGGAACCGGTTAGTCCTGGGTTCACTGTGGGTGGGCCCGGCCGGATTCGAACCAGCGACCAACCGGTTATGAGCCGGCCGCTCTGCCGCTGAGCTACGGGCCCGTGGCGCCCGCGCGGGCGCCAACGCCGCCATTATACCCCGCCGAGAGCGAAGCCTTCAAGTCACACCGCGGGCAAGCTGACCTCGCTCGCTAGACGAGCGAGCGCCTAACGGAGCCAATGTCGCTTGACACGACTCGCTCGCATCCCTAGAATAATCGCGTTAGTACTTTCCTTAGCTAGCTCTTTCTAACCATAACATAGAATTAGTTTTGCGCCCGGCGCCGGCGAGGAAGCGCGGTGCCTCTGGGCGCTCGGCCTAGGGCCGCGGGCGACGTTGGCCCGCGGCCCTTCGGACAGGGCACTTCGCGATTCCGCGCTACCGAACGAAGGAGAGTGCACCAGTGGTATCCAGTACCGAACAGAAGGTGGGCGCCGTGATGGTGGTGGGCGGGGGCATCGCCGGCATGCAGGCCTCCCTCGACCTCGCCGACTCGGGAATGCAAGTCTATATGGTCGAGGCCGCACCCTGCATTGGCGGCAAGATGGCCCAGCTAGACAAGACCTTCCCCACCAACGACTGCGCCATGTGCACCATGGCCCCCAAACTGGTCGAGTGCGGGCGCCACCTCAACATTCAGATTATGTCCACCTCAGAGCTGGTGGAGCTGCGCGGGGAGGCCGGCAACTTCACCGCCGTCGTGCGCCACAAGCCCCGCTACGTGGACGTCAACAAGTGCACCGCCTGCGGCGACTGCGCGGCCAAGTGCCCGGTGACTCTCCCCAACGCATTCAACGAGGGCCTGGGCACGCGCACGGCCATCTACAAGCTGTATCCCCAGGGAGTGCCCAATGCCTACGCCATCGACAAGAAGGGGACCGGCCCCTGCAAGGACGCCTGCCCGGCCGGCTGCAATCCTCAGGGATATATGATGCTCGTCAAGGAGCGCCGCTACGCCGACGCCTATCGTCTGATCCGCGAGGCGCTACCTTTCCCTGGCATCTGCGGCCGCATCTGCAGCCGTTTCTGTGAGGAGAAGTGCAATCGCGCCCTTCTGGACGGCCCGGTGGCGGCCATGCACGTCAAGCGGTTCGTCACGGATTGGACCATTACTAACCGCACTCCCGAGCAACTGCCCAGGCCGGCTGAGCGCCGCTACGACGAGAAGGTGGCGGTGGTGGGCGCGGGCCCGGCCGGCATGACGGCGGCGTTGGACCTGACCCGCCTCGGCTACGGCGTGACTGTCCTAGAGGCTCTCCCCTGCGCCGGGGGCATGATGCGCTATGGCATCCCCGAGTACCGCCTGCCGCGAGAGGTGATCCAGCAGGAGGTCGACGACATCCTGGCCGAAGGCGTGGAACTGCGCTGCAACACGCGGGTCGATTCCGTGGATGAGCTGTTGGCTCAGGGATACCAAGCGGTGTTCCTGAGCATCGGCTCGCACAAGAGCAACAGGCTGGAGATCCCGGGCGAGGACCTGCCAGGCGTGCTTAAGGCCGTGGACTTCCTGCGGACCGTTTCGCTGGGCGAGAAGGTCCAGGTCGGGCCCCGCGTGGTCGTGGTCGGCGGCGGTTTCACGGCTGTGGACGCCGCCCGCACCTCCCTGCGCCTGGGCGCCAGCCAGGTTGACATGGTCTACCGCCGCTCGCGCGTCGAGATGGGCGCCCATCCCGAGGAGATCGCGGATATGGAGCGCGAGGGCGGCACGCTTCACATCTTGGCCGGCCCCGTGCGGGTAATCGAGCGCGCTGGCCGGGCGGCCGGCGTGGAATTCGTGCGCATGCAGCTGGGCGAGCCGGATGCTCGCGGGCGGCGGCGCCCGGTGCCGATTCCCGGCTCCGAATTCGCGATCGAGTGCGACACCGTAATCGCGGCGATTGGCCAGGGGCCAGAGTCGAGCTTCCTCGCAGACGCCGAGGGCATCGAGGTCGGCCGAGGGGGCACCGTCGCCGTCGATCAGGAGACGCTGGCCACCGGTCGACCAGGCGTCTTCGCCGGCGGCGACTTGGTAACCGGCGCAGGCTACGTGGTGCAGGCCATTGCCAGTGGTCACCAGGCTGCTCAGTCCATACACCGCCATTTGCGCGGTTTGGAACTGCGCCAGCCGGCCGCAGTCACCGCGCCCGCGGTCAAGATGAGCCAAGCCGAACTGCTGACTCGCGAGCTCTCCGGCGGCCTGAAGCGCACGCCGCCGCGGCCGATGCCAGAGCGCCAGCCCGAGGAGCGCGTGCGCGATTTCGGCGAGGTCTACCTGGGCTACGACGAGGCTACCGCCATCGCCGAGGCCGAGCGCTGCCTCAGCTGCGGCATCTGCTCCGAGTGCCGTGAGTGCGAGCTGGCCTGCCAGGCGAAGGCCATCAACCATGACGATCAGGAACGGTTGGAGGAGGTCCAGGTTGGCGCGGTAGTGCTCGCCACGGGCTACCAGCTGTTCGACGCCCGCCTGCGCGAGGAGTACGGCCTGGGTCGCTACCCCAACGTGGTCTCCTCGATGCAGTTCGAGCGCATCTTGAGCGCCTCGGGGCCCACCACCGGGCACATCGTGCGCCCCTCCGACCACCAGGAGCCCAAACGGATCGCCTGGCTGCAGTGCGTCGGCTCACGCGACCAGGAGAACAAGTACTGCTCCTCGGTCTGCTGCATGTACGCCACCAAGGAGGCCATCCTCACTAAGGAGCACGCGCCGGCGACCGACTGCTCGGTATTCTTGATGGACATGCGCTCCTTCAGCAAGGGCTACACGGGCTATTTCGAGCGGGCCCGCGACCGCTACGGAGTAAATTACATTCGCTGCCGGGCCTCGGCCTTGAAGGAGGATCCGGCCACTCACGAAATCCTGATGCGCTACCAGACAGAGGACGGCCAGATCGTCACCGAGCGCTTTGATATGGCCGTGCTGTCCGCGGGCATTACCCAGAACGCGGCGACGCGGCAGATGGCCACCGACCTTGGCGTCGAGGTGGACGAGTACGGTTTCGTGCGCACGCCCGCCTTCCAGCCGCTCGACACGACTCGCGAGGGGGTCTTCGTCTGCGGCGCCCTCGCCGCGCCGAAGGACATTCCGGAGACGGTGATGCAGGCCTCCGGCGCCGCGGCGCAGTGCCTCGCTCTGCTCTCCGACGTGCGCGGCACCCGGGTGCGGGACAAGGAATACCCGCCCGAGCGGGACATTAGCCAGGAGGAGCTTCGGGTCGGCGTCTTCATCTGCCATTGTGGCTCCAACATCGCCGGCGTGGTGGACGTGCAGAACGTGGCGGCATACATACGCACCCTGCCCAACGTCGTCCACGTGGAGACCAACCTTTACACCTGCGCGGACGACTCTTTGCACCGGCTCAAAGACCAAATTCGCGAGAAAGGCATCAACCGCGTAATCGTCTCCTCCTGTACGCCGCGCACTCACGAGCCCCTCTTCCAGGAGACGATTCGCGAGGTCGGGCTCAACCCATTCCTCTTCGAGATGGCGAATATCCGCGACCAGTGCTCCTGGGTGCATGGCAATGACCATCACGCCGCCACCGAGAAAGCCAAGGAGCTGGTGAGGATGGCCGTGGCCCGGGCGCGCCTGCTGGAGCCGCTGAGCAAGCAGTCGCTCTCGTTGAGCCACCGGGCGCTGGTGTTGGGCGGCGGTGTGGCCGGGATGACGTCGGCGCTAGATCTGGGCCGGATGGGCTTCCCCGTGACCCTGGTCGAGCGTGAGAAGGATCTCGGTGGCTGGCTGCGGCATTCGTACACGACGGTCGACGGCCGCGACACGCGGGCCTTCCTGCGCACCTTGATCGAACAGGTACAGAACCAGCCCAACATCGACGTACTCACCGAGACGGCGATGGTCAAGTCGGGCGGGTTCTTGGGCAACTTCAAGTCGACGGTGCGCCAGGCCACTAAGTTCGGCACGTTCGACGTCGAGGTGGAGCACGGCGTCACGGTTGTGGCCACGGGCAGCCGCGAGTACCGCGGACAGGAGTACTTCCTGGGCGAGGATACGCGAGTGCTGACCCAGGGAGACCTGGAGCAGGTCCTCCACGAGCAGCCGGCGAAGGTAGTCGAGGCCAAGTCGATCGTCATGCTGCAGTGCGTGAAACCGCCGGACGGCCAGAATTACTGCTCGCGCACCTGCTGCGCGGACGCCGTCAAGAACGCCCTCAAGGTCAAGGAGATCAACCCCTCGGCGCGGGTGTACGTCCTCTACAAGGACATGGTGACCTACGGCTTCTTGGAGAAGCACTACACCGCCGCCCGCGAGAAGGGCGTCATCTTCATCCGCTACAAGGAGGGCGACGAGCCCCAGGCGCGGGTGGAGAACGGCCAGCTGGTGGTGGAGACCTACGAGATGATCCTCGGCCGGCGGATCGTGTTGCGACCCGACCTGCTAGTTCTGAGCACGGCCATTCTGCCCGCGGAGGGCGCGCACGAGATATCGGAGGCGCTCAAGGTCCATCTGGGCCTGGACGGCTTCTTCCTTGAGGCGCACGTCAAGCTGCGGCCGGTCGATCTGGGCAGCGACGGCATCTTCGTCGCCGGTACGGCCCACTACCCGAAGACGCTGGAGGAGAGCATCGCCCACGCCACGGCCTCCGCCGGGCGAGCGGCGACCATCCTCACCCGCGAGCGCCTCTCGGTAGGCGGCGCGGTGGCGCACGTCGACCCCGACAAGTGCGCCGCCTGCTTGACCTGCGTGCGGGTCTGCCCCTACAACGTGCCCTTCATCAACGAGAAGGGCGTGGCCGAGATACAGGTTGCCAGCTGCCAGGGCTGCGGTACCTGCGCGGGCGAGTGCCCGGCCAAGGCGGTGCAGCTGATGCACTACCGCGATGCCCAGATGCTGGCCAAGACCGAGGCTCTCTTGCAGGATCTGCTGGATCTGAGCAGCGAGAGCCAAGAGCTGGCCCCGGCTTAGGGCACGAGCGAAGAGACGAGAGGAGTGCTGATGGCAGCGGAAACGTTCGAGCCCGAGATCGTGGCTTTCTGTTGCACTTACTGCGCCTACGCGGCGGCCGACCTGGCCGGTTCGATGCGTCTGCGCTATCCGACTAACGTCAAGATCGTCAAGATTCCCTGCACGGGTAAGCTCGACTCGCTTTACATCATGCGAGCCTTCGAGAAGGGCGCCGACGGCGTATACGTGGCCGGCTGTCTGGAAGGCCAGTGCCACTTCCTGGAAGGCAACATCAACGCCAAGCGCCGCGTCAAGTACCTGAAGAAGGTGCTGGAGGAGATCGGCATCGGCGGCGAAAGGCTGGAGATGTACAACATGTCCGCCGCCATGGGCCCTCGCTTCGCCGAGGTGGCGAACGAGTTCACGGCCCGCATTAGAGAACTGGGGCCCAGTCCCCTTTCGGCAACGGCCAAGCATAAAGTACCTGCCTCGAGCGGCACCGCCGCGGAGCAGTAGTTCGCCGCGGCGCCCGCAGGCGCCCGCGCAATCCGGGAGGACACGGCGTGATAATCGCGGAACAGAAGCCTCTTAGCGAAATCGAAGAGATGCTGGCCGATTGCCATAAGGTCATGGTCGCCGGCTGCGGCACCTGCGTCACCGTCTGCTTCGCCGGCGGGGAGAAAGAGGTCGGCCTCTTGGCCTCGGCCCTGCGCATGGCACGCGAGCTCAAGGGTCAGCCGCTCGAGACCTTAGAACGCACCCTGCACCGCCAGTGTGAGTGGGAGTTCGTCGATCCAGTCAAGGCCGAGCTGGAAGGGATCGATGCCATTCTCTCCCTGGGCTGCGGCGTGGGCGTGCAGGCCCTCTCCGAGCGGCTGCCGGGGGTGCGGGTGCTGCCGGCGCTGAATACCAAGTTCATGGGCCTGCCCCTAGAACAAGGTGTCTGGTCCGAGCGCTGCGCCGGCTGTGGCGACTGCGTGCTGGACCTCACGGGCGGCATCTGCCCGATCGCCCGCTGCTCCAAGAGCCTGCTCAACGGTCCCTGCGGCGGCTCCGCCAGCGGCAAGTGCGAGATCTCCCCGGACGTCGACTGCGGCTGGCAGCTCATCTACGATCGACTGGAGTCATTGGGCCGGCTCGATCTGATGGAGGAGCCGATCCCACCCAAGGACTGGTCCTACGCCCGCGACGGCGGCCCCCGCCGCATCGTGCGCGAAGACCTGCGCCTGGGTCAATAGGAGAGGACGATGGCGGAGAGCGAAGAGGTCCTCCAACTCGACGAACAACTGGCCAAAGAGATCGAGGAGGTCTGCGGCGAGAACGCCTACCTCTGTTACCAGTGCCGCAAGTGCACGGCCGGCTGCCCGCTGTCTGAAGCGATGGATTTGGCGCCGAATCAGGTAGTGCGCGCCATCCAGCTGGGCCAGACGGACCTGGTCTTCGACAGCACGACCATCTGGCTGTGCTCGGGCTGCGAAACGTGTGTGACCCGCTGTCCGCAGCGAGTCGACCTGCCCAAGATGATGGACGCACTGCGCCGGGCCGCCCTCAAGGCCGGCCACAAGCCGAAGTTGCCGGCGGTCGCCAACTTCTACAACGCCGCCTCCCGCGACATCAAACTGGCCGGCCGTTTGCCTGAAGTCTACCTGATGGCGGAGCTGAACCTGCGCAACGGCAACCTCTTCAAGGACATGGACCTCGCCTGGGAGCTGTTCAAGCGCGGCAAGATCAACGTCCTGCCCGAGTTCGCCCGCGCCAAGGCGCCGGACAAGCCCAGACCGATGCCGGTGGCCGAGGACGAGATCGCCTACTACCCGGGCTGCTCGTCGCACGGCACGGCGCGCGAGTTCGACGAGTCGACCCGCGCCGTGGCGGCGGCTCTGGGCGTCAACCTGGTGGAACCAGAAGGTTGGGTCTGCTGTGGCAGCTCGGCCGTGCACGCCACCTCGCACGAACTGGCGACGGAAATGCCGCTGCGCAATCTGGCCCTGGTGGCTGCCGGAGGGCACGATGCCGTCACCACGCCCTGCGCGTCTTGCTTCTCCCGCTTCAAGACAGCGATCTACGACTTGAATCGGGAAGAAGAGCTGCGCGGCGCCCTCAAGGCCAAGACGGGCTACGAGTACCGGGGCGAGGTGGCGGTGGAGCATCTCATCGACACGTTCGCCAATCGCGTCGGCTACGACAAGGTACGGGCGACCGTGAAGCAGCCGCTCGCCGGGCTGAAGGTCGTAGCCTACTACGGCTGCCTTCTCACGCGTCCCAAGGACGTCACGGGCGCGGCCGACGCCGAATACCCGCTGACCATGGATCGACTACTGAGGGCGGCTGGCGCCGAGGTTCTCGACTGGTCGTACAAGACCGAGTGCTGCGGCGCGAGCCTGGCGCTGTCAGAAACCCAGCAGATGTACCGGCTCACGGATCGGATTCTGGATAACGCCCAGGCCGTGGGGGCGGAGGCGGTTGTGGTGGCCTGTCCCTTGTGCCAGTCCAATCTGGACGCCCGCCAGCCGCAGATCAACAAGGCTCTGGGCCGCTCCTACCGGCTTCCCATTCTCTACTTCACGGAGGCCCTAGGTTTGGCCTTCGGCCTCTCGCCGCGCCAACTGGGGCTGCAGCGGCACGTGGTCGACGTCAACCCACTGCTGGCGGCCAAGGGTTTGGCACCGGCGGCGCACGCGTAGTCCGCGTTTCGGAGAGTAGGTCTCCCGTCAGCGTCGGCGTCGACATCGTCGCGATCGGGCGCATCCGGGAAGTGCTCGCCGTGACCGCCGAGCGCTTTCTGACACGAGTCTTCACAGCGGCCGAGGCGGGCTATTGGCGCGGCCGTCCGGCCGAGCTGGCCGCACGCTTTGCCGGCGAGGAGGCCATTCTGAAGCCTCTGGGCACCGGCCGGCGCGGGTTCGGCCGGCGAGCCGTCGAAATCCTTGCCGACGGGCGGGGCAAACCGCTGGTTCGTGTGCACGGCCGGGCCCTGGAGCGGGCCCATCTCTTGGGACTCGGCTGTTTCGCGATTAGCTTGTCCCATACCCGCGACTTCGCGGTGGCTTCGGTGGTGGCCACAAGATCCTAGTGCCGGGGGTGGACCTTGCCCAGCATTGTCACCGCCCAGCAGATGCGCGAGTGCGAGCAGCGCTCGGCGCAGCTGGGCGTGCCACCAGACGTTCTGATGGACCACGCCGGTTCGTCCGTGGCGAACGTGGCCGCCGGGCTGTTGGAGAAGCGGCCGGGCGGCGTGTTGGTGCTCGCCGGTCCGGGCAACAATGGCGGCGACGGACTGGTGGCAGCGCGCTACTTGCGCGAGTCGGGTCTGCCGGTCGTCTGCTACGTCTGGCACCGTCCAACCGATTCAGACAGGGTGGGCGAGGCGGCGCTGGCCGCCGGAGTATCGCTGGTCCGGGCAGAGACGGACCCGGAGCGCTCCCGCCTGCGCGGCCTGCTGAGGTCCGCGGCGTTGATCGTGGACGCCCTGCTTGGCACCGGCCTCAGCCGCCCGCTGAGCGACGAGTTGCGCGCTCTCTTGACCGTTGTGGCCGCGGAGCGCCCCGGGCGGGCTCTACTGGCGGTGGACGTGCCGACCGGACTCAACTCGGATACCGGGCAGGTCGACGAGGCGACACTGGCCGCCGACGTCACGGTCACCCTGGGGCACGTCAAGGCTGGTCTGCTGAGCCCGCCGGGCGCGCGTTATGCCGGACGATTGGTGGTCGGCGACATCGGCCTGCCGCCCGGCTGCGAGTGCCCCGGGTTGGCCGAGTATCTCGAGGCGGCAACCGTATCAGCCCTCCTGCCGGCGCGTTCGCGACTGAGCCACAAGGGCACCTTCGGCAAGGCGCTGGTGGTCGCCGGCTCGACCCGCTACGTGGGCGCGGCGGCTCTGGCCTGCCAGGCGGCCTACAGGGCTGGGGCTGGGCTCGTGACCCTAGCCTGCGGCCGTTCGCTGCAGCCGGTTCTGGCGGGCAAACTGACTGAGACGACTTTCCTGCCGCTGCCGGAGGAGTCGCCCGGCGCGCTTGGCGCCGGCGCCCTGCCGGAACTGCTGACGGCGCTGCCCGACTACGATGCCTTGTTGGTCGGTCCGGGACTGGGCGGCGACCCCGCCACGGTCGGCTTCGTCCACCGGCTGGTCGGCGAAATCGCCTCCCGGGCGCAGATGGGGCTCGCCTTGCCCCTGGTGCTAGATGCCGACGCACTCAACGCGCTGGCGAAGCTGCCGGGCTGGTGGACCGGGTTGGGGGCCGGCGCCGTGGTCACGCCGCACCCCGGGGAAATGGCTCGCTTGCTGGGCACGGGCATGGCCGAGGTAGAGAAGTACCGCCTGGAAATGGCCCGCCGGGCGGCGGCGACCTGGGGAGTGGTTGTGGTGCTCAAAGGGGCCTACACGGTGATAAGCCCGCCCTCGGGGCGGCCCGCGGTCAGCCCCTTCGCCACGCCCGCTTTGGCAACCGCCGGCAGCGGCGACGTTCTGGCCGGCACGCTGTTGGGGCTGGCGGCACAGGGGCTCTCAACCCGCGGATCGGGGTTGCTGTCCGGCGCGGCGACCGTGTGGACCTTCGAGGCGGCCAAGGCAGCGGTGTACGTTCATGGAAGGGCGGGCGAGATGCTGGAAGCGGAAGTGGGTTTGTCCGGCGGGGTGGCCGGCGATCTGTTGCCACTGCTACCAAGAGCACAGCGAGAGCTGCGCGAGGCGTCGTGCGCCAGGTCGTAGTAGCACGAGGGCTTGGCCCAGGCCCGACCGGTCGGTGCCCCGGCACGGCGCAGGGTACGGTGGCCGGGCAGAGCCCCCCTGTCGGGGGACAATAGCCCGGCCAGTACGGAACGGAGGCGGGACGAGCGTACCCGTCGTCGTCCCGTGGTATGGGGCCATGTACTCCGAGCCGGCAGGCACGCGCCGCGGCGGAGCGAGCAGCATCCGCGCACCGAGCACATTACCCGAGCCTCGCTAACTAGTCTGTCGAATACTGAGAGGACCAATTGGACGCCCTGGCGGCGCTGCAAGCCTCAGAGACTTTCGAGGGATTGCCGGCAGAGGACCTGGCGGCGCTGGTTCGCTTCGCCCGCGAGTGCACGTTCGAGCCGGGGACCACGATCTTCAGCGAGGGCCAGCCGGCCCACGACCTCTACCTGGTGGTCACCGGCAGAGTGGCCCTGGAGAAGGACATCGTTCTCGACCGGCGGGGGGCAGCCCGGCGAGCGACGGTGGACGTCATCGGCCGCGGCGGGGTTTTCGGATGGTCGGCGTTGGTCGAGCCGCGTCGACTGACGGCTTCCGCGGTCTGCGTCGAGCAGACTCTGGCCCTGGGCTTCCCCCACGCCGAGGTCGAGGCCTTTCTCAAGCAGCACCCGGCGACGGGCTACGAGCTGATGCGGCGTTTGGCCGGCGTGGCCGCATTGCGGTTGCGCGACACCACCGCCAGGCTTTCGTACCTGCTTTCCGCGGCCGCTCACGACCTGAGGGCGCCCCTGACGGCGATGGACAGCTACGTCGAGGCTTTGTTGGGCGGTTACGCCGGCCCCCTGGGCGACAAGCAGCGACAGACGCTCGTCAGCTGCCGGGAGCGTCTGGGGGAAGCGCAGGAGATGGTAGGCAACTACCTGGAACTCTCGCGGCTGGAAGCGGGGCAGGCCATGGACCAAATGGTGCCTCTCTCGCTGGCTGAAGTGGCCCGCCGGGCGGTGAACGTGATGCAGCCCGCGGCGCGCGATAAGAGCGTGGAACTCGTGGCCAGACTGCCGGAGGACTTGCCCCCGATCAAGGGACTCCCGTTGCGTCTGCGGCAGGTGGTCGTCAACCTGCTCAGCAACGCGGTCAAGTTCACGCCGCGAGGCGGGAGAGCGGAAGTGGTGCTGGTCGCCCTTGACGACGAGGTGGAGCTGTCCGTCAGCGACACCGGCGTGGGCATCGCGCCGGTCAATCTATCGCGAGTATTCGACGACTTTTTCCGCAATGGCGAGGCGGAGGGCGCCGGTCTCGGACTGGCAGTGGCCAGGCGCATCATCGTCGCCCACGGCGGACGCATTTGGGCCGAGAGCCCACTGAATCCCGAGGCGACGGACGCCAAAGGCAGCCGCTTCGTGGTTACGCTGCCGCTGCTGGAGCCGGATGAGCTGTCCCGCCAAGAATGAGGGCAGCGTCCAGGCGTATCGGCAATCGCGAGATTGTCGGGTTCGTTGCGGCATGAAATCGTAGGTGACGAGTCCTGAGGTCCTGAGGAACGTGATAGACACGCAGCGACCAGAGCCTTATCATGGAGCTGAAAAGCGTGGACGCAGGGCGTCCAGGCAAGCACCGTGACCTAGCCCAGGAGACTGCTGGACCGAACATCACTGGAGGTGCGCCAGTGTCAGTTGTCCGGGCACTGCGGGAATCCGAAGCCTTTGAGGGTCTTCCTCACGAGGTTCTTCAGGCAATCGCGGCAATTTCCAGTGAACGCACGTACGAACCAGGCGATGTCCTAACCAACGAAGGTGAGCCAGCGAACATCCTTATCCTGGTCGTCGAGGGCAAGGTAGCCGTCGAGAAAAGGATCGTCCTAAGCCATCGTGGTCCGGCCAGGCGCGCGACAGTGGATGTGGTGACCGATGGGCAGCTCGTCGGCTGGTCGGCGATGGTTCCCCCGCGCGAGCGTACTGCTACCACCATATGCGTTGTCAGAACCAGAGCGCTGGCTATCGACGGAGATGAACTGTTCCGACTCCTGGAGGAGCAACCGAGAGCTGGTTTTCGAGTAATGGTTCACTTGGCGAGCGTCGCTAGTTCTCGCCTGCGCGAGACGACGCACAGACTCTCGTACCTTCTATCTATCGCTTCGCACGATCTGAAGGCGCCCCTGGCGGCGGTCGAGAGCTACCAACAGGTGCTGCTGGGAGAGTTCGTCGGGCCGATAACCGACAAACAGCGCCAATTGCTGTTGCGCTGTAGCGAGCGGACCAAGGATGCGCTGGAATTGATCAGCGATTTTCTCGACGTTTCTCGCCTGGAAGCTGGCCAGATGCACGGTGAGTTGGAGATCATTTCCTTGGCCAACGTCGCACGGCGCTCGGTCGAGATCGTTCAGCCGAAGGCGGACGAGAAAGGCGTGCACCTCAACGTCAACATACCTCAGGACGTGGCCGGCATTCAGGGGGCGGCGTTGCGTCTGCAACAGGTGCTGGTCAATGTCCTGTCCAACGCGGTAAGGTATACGCCGGTTGGCGGCCAGGTAGGCCTGGTAGTTGAGGATAGGGGCGATCACGTGCGGATTGAGATTGCCGACACCGGCATCGGCATCCAGCCGGAGGATCTGCCGCGTATCTTCGACGACTTCTATCGGGGAACGAACACGGATGGTCAGGACCTCGGGACAGGGCTCGGGTTGGCGGTCGCGCGTCGCATAATCGCGGCCCACGGTGGCCGAATCTGGGTCGAAAGCCCTCTGTGTCCGGAGGCGGAGATCAACAAGGGCAGTCGCTTCGTCATCACGCTGCCCAGACATACGTCGGCAACATAGTGGGGAGGGTGTACGCTTGGTGAAGTCCGGAAGCAACTTGGAGAGCGTCCTAGAGAGCGGGCGGTTTGCCGTTACGGCCGAGCTGGGACCGCCGAAAGGGACGGGCGTAAAGGCTATATACCGCAAGGTCGAGCAACTAAAGCCGGCCGTGGACGCAGTCAATTTGACAGACAATCAGACCGCAATTACGCGGATGTGCAGCCTGGCGACCTCGGCTCTGGTGCGCCAGGCCGGCGTCGAGCCGGTGATGCAGATCACCTGCCGCGACCGCAATCGAATCGGCATACAGAGCGACGTACTGGGCGCTGTCGCCCTCGGCATAAGGAATATCCTCTGTCTCTCGGGTGACCATCAGCGTTTCGGCAACCACCCGCAGGCGAAGAACGTCTACGATCTGGATTCGGTCCAGCTCATTCAGACCTTATCCGGAATGCGCGACCGCAAGAAGTTCATCAGCGGCGATGATTTCTCGGGCGAGGCGCCGTTATTCATCGGCGCCGCCGCCAATCCCTATGCCGACCCCTACGAGTATCGCGTGGTCCGGCTGGCCAAGAAGGCCAAGGCCGGAGTGGATTTCGTCCAAACGCAGGCCGTTTTCGACGTCGCCAAGTTCGCCCACTGGATGGAGTCTGTGTGCGAGCGTGGACTGGACAAGCGGGTACACATCCTGGCAGGTGTCATTCCGGTCAAGTCAGTGGCTATGGCCCGCTACATGCGTGACTATGTGTCAGGTGTGTCGGTGCCGGACGAGATCATCACCCGGCTGGAGAAAGCGCAAGACGTCAAGGAAGAGGGGGTGAAGATCTGCCTGGAGATCATTGAGCAGGTGCGCGACATCCCAGGTGTCCACGGCATTCACTTGATGGCGGTGGGTTGGGAGGACATGGTGCCAACAATCGTTGACAGGGCTGGATTGCTGCCTCGGCCGCTGCTTTAGGAGCTGATTACTAGGAGGCTATGTCATGGAGGATATCCCCAAGATCGTTGTCATCGACGACGATCCTGACATCGTGCAAGCCATTCAGATCGTGCTCGAAGCGCAGAACTATGAAGTTATCACAGCCTCCAACGGTGAGGATGGCCTGCAACGCGTCAAGAAAGACAAGCCCGACGTGGTAGTGCTTGACCTCTTGATGCCCAAGAAGGACGGCTTTGCCGTAGTGCGGGAACTCAGAGAGGACCGCCGGTACGCCAAGTTGCCCATCCTCATTTTGACGTCGGTTCGGGAGGACGCCAGTCGCCGCCGGTACGAGCTGGAGACCGGCACGGAGCTCGAAGTCGACGACTATGTAGAGAAGCCGATAGCGCCAGTAGAGCTGATTAGCCGCGTGGGCAATCTTGTGCGGAAGGTGCGTGGGGCCGCGGCCGTGGGATGATTCCCCAGCCGCGGTCGCCTCGGCAGGGTGCGCGTTCCGGCTGCACCGATCGCCGAGAGGGCAGAGGACGATGCCCGCGGCGCCCGGGTTGCCAGCGCGCTTGGGGAGCCACCCGTTCTGTAAGGGCCGCAGCTGCCGCGAGTGGGCAATGGCAAGGAGATGAAGATGCCTGCGCCGGCGAAGATCCTAGTGGTTGACGACGACCCCGACTTCGTGGAAGCTACTCGTATCGTTCTGGAGAGCGCGTCCTATTGTGTTGTCGTGGCAAACGACGGCGTTGAGGCGTTGAAGCGGGCCGGGGAGGAACAGCCTGATCTGATCATCCTCGACGTCATCATGCCACTGCAAGATGGCTTTGTGACATGCGCGGAGCTCAAGAAGAGTCCTGAGTTCGAGGGCATCCCTGTTCTGATGCTCACCAGCTTCACGCAGAACGTATCCAACACGAGCCTTTCTGTACAGCAAGGCCTGATGCTGGAAGCTGACGACTTCGTTGACAAGCCGGTGGCGCCTCAGGAACTGCTCGCGCGCGTAGGACGCTTGCTTCGCCAGCACGCGTCTCTAGCGTAGAGTCGAGCAGCGTGGTCGCCGCGTTGGCGTTTACTGGCGTTGACAAGCGCTAACCTTTGTTCTGGGCGATGCGACTGATGAGAGGAGCCGTGTAGTAGCCGCCCCGGGTGGCCGCGTCCGCGGCCGGTACCCGGCTTGTTCGTGTACGGGGTGCCAAAGTGCCGGCTGTGACTCTCAACGGTGTCCAGGTCGAAGCCTCCCAGGGGACCACTATCCTCGACCTCGCACGCCAGCATGGCGTTTGGATCCCTACTCTCTGTTACCATCCCGAGCTGAGCCTGAACGGCTCGTGCCGCTTGTGCGTGGTGGAGGTCCGTGGCTCCCGCACGTTGGTGGGTGCATGTCATACGCCCGTCGCCCCCAATATGGTCATTACCACGGACTCGCCCGCGGTGCTCAAGTCACGCCGCTTGACGGTCGAACTATTGCTCGCAAGCCACAGTGGCAATTGCTGGTCGTGCGACAAGGCCAACCTCTGCGAACTGCGGCACATCGCGGTGGAGTTGGACGTCGGGCCACTCCCCATCACCCTCAGGAAACCATTCCGCACCCTGGAGGCCCTGGGCGCCCACGTGGTACGCGATCCCACGAAGTGCGTTCTCTGCCGTCGCTGCGTGCGGGCCTGCCGCGAAATAAAAGGGGCTGGACTGCTCGCGATAGCGTATCGTGGCTTCTCCTGCAAAGTGATAATCGGCCAGGATGACGCGGACGGCGATGCGGCGTGCGAATCTTGCGATGTGTGCGTCGGCGTGTGCCCAGTTGGGGCACTGAGCAAGCGCGCCGACCGATTCGTTCCTAAGACGGGCCAGCCGCTGGTAGTGGCGGGCTAGCCGCGCGGGTGGCCCTAGATGATGGAGCGAGCGGCTATGGAAGATCTGCTGTCGACTTACCGGCAGGACGGCGACCTGCTAGCGCTCCTGAAGCGAGTTCGCAGGCGGCATGGCGGTCTCGGCCGCCCAGTACTCGCTCAGCTTGCCTCGGAGCTCGACCTGACGGTGGGAGAACTCTATGGCATTGTGTCGTTCTACAGCTTCCTCTCCCCGGCGCCGGTGGGACGCAACCTGATCAGAGTGTGCCGTTGCCTGCCTTGTACCATGCAGGAGTCGGGTACCGTACTGGAAGCGATTAGGCAGGAGCTGGCCATCGGACCCGGCGAGACAACGGCGGACGGCCGTTTCACTCTGCAACTCGTGAACTGCATTGGCGCCTGCGAGCTGGCGCCCGCGATGATGGTCAACGAGAGCCGGCACGGCCCCCTGACTACCAGGGGAGTCGTGGAGATTCTTCGCTCCTACTCCTAGCACGGAGGGGCCCATGACCGAGCAACGATTGGTCCTCCAGAATTGCGGGCGAGTCGATCCCGCCAACATCGACTCCTGGCTTGCGGCAGGGGGCTTCGCCGCCCTGGACCGGGCTCGTGCCGAACACACGCCTGAAGAGGTAATCGCCTGGCTGAAAGCCTCTGGACTGCGTGGCCGGGGTGGTGCTGGCTTTCCTACTGGCCTGAAGTGGGAGCTGACTAGCAAGTCGGCCGGTCCGGAGCGCTACGTTATCTGCAACGCCGACGAAGGCGAGGTCGGCACGTTCAAAGACCGCTACATACTTGAGCGCGATCCTTTTACCCTGATCGAAGCCATAGCCATCGCCTGCTATGCGATCGGAGCTCGACGGGCCTTCATTTACCTGCGTGATGAGTACCGCGACCTGCTCCCCCATCTGCGTAACGCCATAGTTGCCGCTCACTCGTCCTATCCCCTCGGATGTGAAATACAGATACGCGAGGCTGCCGGTGCCTATGTGTGCGGCGAGGAGTCGGGCCTCATGGAGTCCATCGAAGGCAGGCGCGGCGAACCCCGCTTCCGGCCCCCGTTTCCACCGTCAAGCGGTCTCTGGGCCAAGCCGACCGTGATCCAGAACGTGGAAACGTTGATGAACGTTCCAGCGATCATCCGCAACGGCCCAGAGTGGTTTGCCGGCATCGGCACCGCGCAGAGCAAGGGCACGAAAGTCTTCTCCGTCAGCGGCGATGTGGCCCAGTCATGCGTTTGCGAAGTCCCAATGGGCACGCCCCTGCGGGAAGTAGTGGAAGGCATCGCGGGCGCCCACGATATCAAGATGGTGCAGGTTGGCGGTGCGTCGGGCCGGGTGGTGCCGAGCGCCCGCCTCGATACGCCGCTCGCGTACGAAGGTGTGCTGGGAGCGGGCGCCATCACCGTGTACGGCGAGGGGCGAGACACCATCGAGATCGGACTGCGCACTCTGGAGTTCTTCGCCGAGGAGTGCTGCGGCAAGTGCTCGCCTTGCCGCCAGGGCTGCGAGGCGCTGGTGGGAATCCTGGAGCGGTTGGCTCAAAGCAGGGCGAGAGCCAGCGACCTGTCGCTCCTGCGTGACATTGCGGACAACATGATGCTGGCCTCGCTCTGTGGGCTTGGCCAGGCAGCGCCTAACTTCGTGGTCGACACGCTGCAGGCATTCGGCGACGAGTATCTGGCGAGAGTGCTCGCCTGAGTACGCGCCGCTCCTGGGGGCACTGGCTATGTATATGATCACCGAGCAGAAGCCGTTCGAGGAGATCCTGCAGTCGCTCCAGGGCGCGACAAGCGTCTACCTGGTGGGATGCGGCACGTGTCCGGCTGCATGCAGGACCGGTGGCAAGCCAGAAGTTCTGGCGATAAAGGAGGCTCTACTAGGCGCGGGCCTCACCGTGCCAGGCTGGATGATCATCCCGACGGCTTGCGACGAGTTGGCCGAGCAAGCTATCGTGGCACAGGGTGAGCCCATCGCTGAAGCCGACTGTCTGCTCGTCCTGGCTTGCGGCCTAGGGGTTCAGAACGTCGCCCGCTACAGCGACAAGCAGGTACGGCCTGGGCTGAACACGTTGTTCTTTGGCCAAAGGGACGAGGATGGTAGGTTCGTCGAACTGTGCCTGCAATGCGGAGAGTGCGTCCTCGGCCGCACCGCGGGCATCTGCCCACGCACGGCCTGCGCCAAGGAGCTGGTCAATGGACCGTGCGGCGGCTACCACAACGGCAAGTGCGAGGTCGACCCGGAGCGCCCCTGTGCATGGATGCGAATCTACGACCGATTGGCCGCCCACGGCCAAGCTGACCAACTGGTCACGACGCTCACAATCAAGGACTATCGCAAGGCATCCCATCCCCGGCGCACCGTGGTCGTCGCGCAGTAGGCTGCCTTCTGCCTCGAACTCGTTGAATTAGAGGAGAACACGGCCAATGGGCAAGTTGATGGAGCGCCTCACCGCCGCACAATTCGCCGTCACGGCCGAGATCGGCCCACCGAAGGGCGTCAACCTAGAAGAAACCTTACGGATGGCGGATCTTCTGGGCCCGTTGGTCGACGCGGTCAACGTCACGGATCAGCAGAGCGCCGTAATGCGCGTGGGCTCGCTCGCCACGTGCCGTCTGCTCGTGGAACGGGGCATCGAACCGGTCTTTCAGTTGACTTGTCGAGACCGCAATCGCATTGCCCTGCAGTCAGACCTGCTCTCGGCCGCGGTTCTCGGGGTGGAGAACGTTCTCTGCCTGACCGGCGACTACGTCACCCTGGGCGACCATCCCCAAGCCAAGCCGGTGTTCGACCTGGACTCGGTATCGCTGCTGCACGCTGCCAGCGAGCTCACGCTCGGCCGCGACCTGGCCGGCAAGACCCTGACCGGCGCGCCCGCTTACTTCTTGGGCGCGACGGTCAGCCCGGGCGCTGAGCCGCTGGAGCCCCAGATCCAGAAAATGGAGATGAAGGTCAAGGCAGGAGCACGCTTCTTCCAGACCCAGGCCGTCTACGACACTGAGCGGTTCGCGCGGTTCATCCGTGATACGCACCATCTCGGCGTGCCGATAATGGCGGGGATCGTCCTGCTCAAGTCCGCCGGCATGGCTCGTTTCATGAATAGCAATGTGGCAGGAGTTAACGTTCCTGAGCCTTTGATCGCCGAGATGGACGGAGCCAAGAGCAAGCGCCAGAAGAGCGTCGAGATAGCCGCCCGGTTGATCAACGAACTAGGGGATATCTGCCAGGGAGTGCATATAATGCCCATTGGCTGGGAGCAACTCGTGCCCGACGTCCTTGTCGCGGCAGGGTTGCGCGAGGCGGTGCCAACCTAGCCGACTGCAGGGCTCCGGTCAGATCGCAGCGGTCTGGCAACCCCCGCGGGTCTTGCTCACCTGGCCTGCGGTGCGACCAGGAATCGGTAAAGCAGTGAAGAAGGCGTGAAGGGCATCCACATCATGGCCGTCGGCTGGGAGGACATGGTGCCGACGATCGTCCAGCGGGCCGGCCTCAGCCCTCGACCCCAATTCCAGGACTAACCGTAACGGTAATAGGTAATAGTAGGGCCGGGCCTGGCAAGCGCCCGGCCCTTTCTGTTGTCCGGCGAAGTCAGGCATCCCTTGGCGGAGCGCCCTGTGCTAGAATGGCGACCTAGTCGCTCGTTCCACGGAGGCCGGGTTTGGTAGTCTCCCGCGGATGGTTGCCCTGGCAGCTGTCGCTGCTTGGGTTGGTCGTTTTTGCCTTCGCCGTGCGCACGTTCGGGCTGAACGCGCAGAGCCTCTGGCACGACGAGGGCGCCAGCCTGTACTATGCGTCGCAGGATCCTCTGGCGATGATTGGGCAGGTCGCCCAGCTGGGCGAGATCCCCCCGCTCTACTACCTGCTGCTGCACTTCTGGTTACTGCTGGCGGGGACGAGCGAGCTGGCTTTGCGCCTGCCCTCCGTCATCGCCGGGGTGCTCAGCCTGCCGCTGCTCTACCAGCTGGGACGCCGGCTGGGAAGCGAGGCCATAGGCCTGCTGGCGGCCATGTTTCTCCTGCTTTCGCCGCTGCACGTGTGGCAGAGCCAGGAAGCGCGGATGTACACACTGTCGGCGCTCGTCGCCATAGGCAGCATTCTGCTCTTCTGGCGGCTGCTAGGGCGGATAGGCAAGTGGTCGCTGGCCGCCTACGCGCTCCTAGGAGCGGCCGGACTGTACACGCACGTCACCTTCGGCCTGATGCTCCTGGCGGAGATGGCCTATCTGGCTTTCTGGACGCTTGTCCGCCCCCGCCGACTGCCAACCTCCCTTGCCATAGGCGGGGCGGCGGCCCTATCCGGGCTGCTGTTCGTCCCCTGGCTGGGGGCCGCCTTCCGTTCGTACGGCGCCGGGGGCACCTTCTGGGCAGGGCGTCTGGACGTCATCCTGGCCGGGCGTGACACCCTGGTCGCGTTTCTGGCCGGGGAGCGCCTGCCTTTCCCCGAGCCCGCCGCTCTCGCCCTGGCGGCCCTCGCTTTGGCTGGCCTGGGGCTCCTCGCCGCGCTGCTCTGGCGCCCCGCGCCCGGAGAAGGCGGCCCGGCAGCGGGGCTGCTGCTCGCCTTCTGCCTGCTGGTGCCGGCGGCGGCGCTTTTCTGGCTGCTGTACGATCGCCCCAAGTACGGACCGCGCTACTTGCTGGTGGTACTGCCCGCCTTCTGCCTGCTGGCCGCCTGGGGCACGACGTCTCTGGCCAGGCTCCTCTGGCGCCTCCGGCCCGCCTCTCAACCGGCAGATTTTCCGGGCGTGGCGCAGGCCGTAACTGGCGTCGGACCGGCAGACGGGGCTCTGACCTTGCCTGCCCCGGCCAACGCTCGTAGAATCGGCCGCTGGCGGCGCTGGCTGGCAACAGGTACGCAGGTCGTGGTCGGTTTGCCCGGGCTGGCCCTTGGCCTCGGCTGCCTGGTGCTGATGGGGGGAGCCCTGCGGGCCCAGCTAACCAATCCGGCCGTCGTGCGCGACGACTATCGCGGCGCCGCCGCCTACCTGGCGGCGACGGCGAGCGCCGACGACGCCATCATCCTCCTCGGCGGCCACATCCAGTTGCCATTCCTCCACTACTACCAGGAGGTCGGCCAGGCCGGGAAGGCGCCCGTCTTTCCCGTGCCCAACACCATCGCTCCCGCGGTGCAGCGCCCGGTGCAGATCGAGGACGTGAAGTCGCTGAACTCGATCGTGCCCGGCAGGCGACGGGTCTGGGTCGTCCGCTGGCAGGATAACATCTCCGACCCCGCGGGTATGATCATGCAGCAGCTGGAACTGGCCGGCCGGCGAGTGGACCCGGGGAAAGCGTTCGCCGGCCTACAGCTCGACGCCTTCGACGTCGTCGGCAGGCCCACCTTCCCCGTCACTTTCCGGCCGCAGACACCGCTGGAAGCCCCCTTCGACAACGGGCTGACGTTGCTGGGCTTTGACCTCTCCCCCGCAAACCCATCCGCGCGCGAGACGCTACACCTGACCATCTACTGGCGCGCGGACGGGCCGGTGAACGGCGATTATGTCGCCTTCACCCAGCTGTTGAACGCGGGCGATCACATTTACGCTCAGCACGACAAGCCGCCGGTGAGCGAGCAGTACAAGACCAGCAGCTGGGCGCAGGGCGACATGCTGAAGGACGAGTACGAGCTCGTCGTGCGCCCCGGCACCCCACCCGGCCAGTATCGGTTGCTGGTGGGCCTCTACGACCGAGCCACCATGCGGCGCGTGCCGGTGCGAGCCACCGCCGGGGCCCAGGCCACGGACCATCTGGACCTGGCCCAGATAGGAGTCGCCGGGGCCACGCCCTCTTCGTCGGGCGCGCGGTCGGTGCGCCGACAGGTCTCGGTGGACGTGGCGCCGGGGGTGCGCCTGGTGGGCTACGAGCCAGAATCGGACGTGCTGCACCCCGGTGAGACGCCCCGGATCACGCTGCTCTGGCAGACTACCGGGGCCGTGGGCGCCAACTACGATATCAGGCTTGTCCTGCGCGAGGCCGGCGGGCGTGAGGTGGCCGCGGTTGCCGGCCCGGCCGTCGACGGCACCTACCCGACTGCCCGTTGGCGAGCCGACGATCTGATCAGGGACATCCACAACCTGCCGTTGCCGCCCGATCTGGCACCCGGAAGCTACGAGCTGGCCGTAGCCCTCGTGGCACCGGGCACCAGCGGTGGCACCCTACAGCCGGTTGGCGTGGTGGACGTGAAGTAGCGCTCTGGGAAGGGTCTACTGGGCGGCCACCTTGATTCGCGCCAGGATTAGGTCGTCGCCCAGGCCGGTGCGGAGGCGCTGCCCGCTGGCGAAGTCGTACAGGCCCACCCGCAGCACCAGCTCCTTGCCCGCGGCCTCGGCAGGAATTTCGAGGGTCCGCTGCTCCATGATCAGGTTACCCGGGCTCCAGACGGAGGTTGGTGACTTGCCCTGGTCGGGCGGCCCATCGCTCTGGGCGTAGAACTTGTAGTCGTCGTCCACCAAGTGCACGAAGACGTGATAGTCCTTGCCCGGGGCGGCGAGGCAACGCCAGTGCAGGCCGAGCGTAACCTGCGAACCGGGCTTGAGAGGCGTGACGGGAAACTCGTAGGTCTCCAGACGGATCGTGTTGCCGAAGACCGTCTCCCCCGGCCGGCGCACCTCGTAGCCCTTGAGCTGCACCCAACCGAGAAACGCCTGCTCGTAGAAGCGCAGCAGGTTACTGTCGGCCCAGTTTTCGACGATCCGTTGAGGGTCGGCGAAGTAGTCCTGCCAGTAGAAGACCCAGAGGCGGTCGCGTCCAGCCGTGAGGTTTGCCAGGGCCTGCTCCGTGACCTTCTTGTCCGGCGGCTCGGTCGCCGGCAGACCTAGACTCGGGATGTTCCCCTGATAGTAGTAGTCGAACACGTACTGGTTGTAGTAGGCGTTCTGCACGACCGCATCGTTCGGCCGAGCCAGTTCCTCGAACTTGGCAATGGCCCCCCGGAAGTCCGGTCGCGGGGCCGTGGGGTCCTCGTAGTCGCTGCCCACGGCTAAGACCAGCCCGACCGCCAGCAACGCTACCGCGGGTAGGGCCAGAAAGCCGCGCAGGCGCGCCAGGCCACCGATGCCGAGACCCAGGGCCAAGGCAAAGGCAGGCAAGGCCACGATCGTGTAGCGCAAGGCGAAGTCGCGCCGTCCGGCCAGAGTCAGGTAGAGCAGCGCCAGGCTGACCAGCATCCAGATGACGACAAACAGTGCGGCCCCGGCGGGGGCTTTGGCCCAGCCCGCCCGCAAGGCCCGCCCCAAGGGCCAGAGCACGCCGCAGCCGGCCAGCAGCCACAGGGCCGCCGTTAGCCATTCCTGGCCACCCGGTGGCATCGTGGGGCCCAGGGGGAACCCGGTGGTCACCGCCGTGACGATCACGTTCAGCAGATTGCCGCTGTCAGAGGCCAGGAAGACCACCCCTTTGTCGCGGAGGACCAGTAACCAAGGGGAGAAAATGGCCAGCACGGCCAGCTGCGCCCCGGCCCACCAGGCGGCCGCGTGCGAAGAGGTTCGCAGGCCGCTCCGTCGCCAGAGGGGAAGCAGCGCGAGCAGCAAGTAGGCCAGATTGAAAGCAAAGAAGGGCAGCAGGCCATAGAAATGATCGTAGATGGCGAGCGAACTGGCTACCACGTAGCCGGGCAGCCAGCGGCGCGGTGGCGCCAACTCCACGGCCCGCCAGGCGAAATAACCCGCCGCCGCCACTAACGTCGCCACCAGGGCGTACATGCGCGTTTCCTGGGAATAGTAGAAGGACAGCGGCGACAACGCCAGCGCTGCCGCCGTGCCCGCGCCGGCCCACCAACCGGCGAGGCGCCGGCCGAGGGCAAAGCCGACGGGCACGGCCAGGATTCCCGTCAATACCGAGAGGTAGCGTAGGGCAAACTCGCTGTTGCCCGCGAAGGCCAGCCAGACCTTGAGGAGGAGGTAGTAGAGGGGGGGATGAATGTCCTTGGCCGTCGCCGCTACCATGTCGACCAGGCTCAGCTGAGCCATGTGCAGGCTGTGGGCCTCGTCGAACCAGATGCCGTGAGCGTCGATTCGATAGAGCCGCACGGCCAGGGCCAACGCGACGAGGCCTAGGGGCACGATCCAGCGGTTCGCACGTGCGAAAGAAGACATCGTTAATTGCTCAAGACGGGCGGCATCTCCAGGAGCTAGGCGACCGCGGCTGCTGAACTCTCCGCTTCCCACCGCATAATTGAAAGTACACGAGCCCGGGCCGACTCGCGGACAAGCCCGGGCTCGTCCCGCGGAGAGAAGAAAGCCAGCCCTTAATGGTGCGGATAGATCTCGCGCAGCTTGGCGATCGGGTCGGCAGCGGCGCGTATCTCAGCCATCGCCGCGGCCTCGCGCTGGCGTACGGCCTCGACTTCTTCCATGACCCGGGCCGCGATCGCCTCGGGGATCAGCACTAGGCCATTGACGTCGCCGTGCAGCAGATCGCCCGGCTTCACGACCAAACCGCTGACCTCAACCTCCATGCCGACGTCCACGATTAGCGGATTGCCGTGTGAGACGGTAAAACCTGGGCAGAAGTAGTGAAAGCCCAGGGCCCGCACCTCGTTGACGTCCCTCAGGCCGCCGTCGGATACGGCGCCGACGGCGCCGAGCTTCCGCGCCGTAGTGGCCATTACTTCGCCCATATGGCACGAGTGCAGGCGGTCGCTGCCGATGTCCTTCAACACGATCACGACCGGTTTGGGCGCCGCCGCGACGGCCTCCCACAGCTTCAACAGGCCCTCCCGGCTGCGGGGCCGAGACTCGGTGGTACTGTCGGCGGTGCAAGTGACCGCGTAGCCCATCATCGTGCCCAGTTCGGGGTAGGCGCAGCGAATATCGTAGCCCGCGTAGCCGGCAACGTGCGGTCGCACGTTGAAGCCCTCGATGGCGTTGCTGATCGTGGGGCTATCGACCTGGCGTAGCGCCTCGAATTGCTCTGGGGTCAGTCTGGCAACCACTAGCATTCCTCCTAAGCTGATCGGCCAATGGATTGTAGCAAACGCAGCGGCCGGCGTCCACACTATCGGCTGTGACAGACGCCGGGCCGGACTTAGTGCCCCAGATAGGGAACAACTCGCGGCTCTCTGGCGTCTATAGTCTGCTACGATTTCAGAAGAGCCCCAGACCGTGGCCACAAGGAAGTGGGGGGAGGGGCGACAGACGATGGAGGAGAGAGATGAAGATCAGCAATCTATTGGCGGGAGTAGCGGGGCTGGCCTTGCTAGCCGGACTCGCCGGCTGCGGCGCCCAGGCGGCGGCAACGCCTGCCCAGGCGGCCGACAAGCTGCCGGCCGGCATCACGGTGGTCGGCGAGGGGCAAGTCTACGCGGTGCCCGATATCGCGCGAGTCAACTTCGGCGTAGAGACTACCGGCGACACCGCCAAGGCAGCGATGGACCAGAACTCGCAGCAGTTGAATCAGGTCATCGCCAAGCTGAAGAGCCTGGGCGTGGGCGACCGTGAGATCCAGAGCAACGGCTTGAGCGTCTATCCGGTCTACGAGCAGAAGGGCCCCCAGCCTGAGCCCACCAACACGCCCCCCCGCATCGTCGGCTACAGGGCCAGCAACAGCGTCACGGTGACGATCTCCGACTTGAGCAAGGCACCGGACGTACTGGACGGGGTCATTGCCGCCGGCGCGAACAACGTCTCAGGCCTGAGCTTCAGCATCCGCGACGACTCCCAACTGCGCCAGCAAGCCTTGGGCGAGGCCGGCAAACAGGCGCAGGCCAAAGCCAAGGTAGTGGCCGACTCCCTGGGGGTGAAGATCGTCTCCGTGGCCTCGGCTAGCGAGGACGTTAGCACAAGCTCGCCGC
>JAMCYS010000148.1:35722-44644 GCA_023473795.1 Chloroflexota bacterium
TTCACCCCTACTGTCTTACAGTCCGCGCTGCGGCGCCGACGCGGCAAGATCAAACCCTTGCTGCTCGATCAGCACTTTCTCGCCGGTTTGGGCAACATTTACGCGGACGAGGCGCTGTTCCGGGCCGGGATTCACCCCGCTCGCGAGGCCAATACCCTCAGCCCCGCAGAACAAGAGCGCCTCTACGCGGCCATCCGCGAGGTGCTCCTCACGGGCATAGCCAAGCGGGGCACCACCATCGCCACTTACAGGGACTTGCTGGGCAGGAAAGGCCACTACCAGGAGGAGCTGAAGGTATTCCGGCGTACGGGAAAACCATGCGCCGGCTGTGCCGGTGTGGTGGAGATGATACGAATGGGTGGACGGGACACGCACTACTGCCCTGCCTGCCAGAAGTAGGCCGTACAGTTAGATCTTGCCCTCCCGGCGCAGGCGCCTGTGCTCGCGCATCATGCAGGTATCTGCCACCACGCGCAGGCCGGCTTGGCGAGCGTTCTTCTCGACCTCCGGGTTGCCGACGCCATCCTGCAACCAGAGCGAGCGCGCGCCAGCTTTGATAGCCTCCTCGACTATCGCGGGCACGTGTTCGGGCCGGCGGAAAACGTCTACGACGTCGATCTGCTCGGGCACGGAAGCGAGATCCGGGTAACTCTTCTCGCCCAGTACTTGCTCAACGCCGGGGTTGACAGGGATGATGTGGTAGCCCTGCTTCTGGAGATACTCCGCGACGCCGAAGCTCGGCCGCATCCGGTTGTCGGAAAGCCCGACCACTGCTACGTTCTTGGCCTGGTGCAGGATATCATCGATGGTTTGCTCGTCGTTCACTATCTCCCCTCGCATCGTCGTGCTACCCTCGAGCTCGCCCCGGCTTGGCGCCAGGGTCAAGCCAGCCCCTTCGGCAAGCGGCGCCGCTAGAGGCGGGCGTCTCAATTACCGAGCTGCTCCCCCCAGGGGCGCACGCCCCGCACGTGGTCCAGCCAATCGCCTAGCAGCAATTGCCAGGGCAGCAATAGCGCCTCCGCGATGATGGCGGACGACATCTTGGAGACCCCCACTTGACGATCGGCAAAAGTGATGGGCACCTCTACTACCCGGTAGCCATTCCGGTGGAGACGGTACGTTACCTCTACCTGGAAGCCGAAACCTCGGGCTCCCAGCCGCTCCAGGTCTAGCGAAGCCAGCGCGCGCCGCCGAAAGCCCTTGAAGCCGCCGGTCACGTCTCTCACGGGCACGCCCAGCAGTTGGCGGGCATAGAGCGAGCCGAGCTGGCTCAGCAGACGACGCCGCCTGGGCCAACCGATGGTGAAGCCGCCGGGCACGTAGCGCGAGCCGACGACCAGGTCAGCCCCATCCAAGGCAGCCCGCAGTCGGCCTAGGGTAACCGGATCGTGGGACAAGTCGGCGTCCATCTGGAAGATGAAGTCGTAACCGTGGCTCAAAGCCCAGCGAAAGCCGGCCACATAGGCAGGTCCCAGCCCCTCCTTGGCATTGCGCCGCAGCACCGCCAGCTGTCCCGGGTACTCGGCCGCCAGCCGCTGGCCTACGGCCGCCGTGCCATCCGGGGAACCGTCGTCGACAATCAGCAAGTCATAGGGTCCAACCGCCGCCAGACGGCGGACCAATTCGGGAAGGTTGCCGGCCTCATTGTAGGTCGGCACCACTACAAGGCTTGTGGACAAGTTAGTCATACCTCCGGTCCCGGACTCTGACAGACCTGCTCTGTAGGCCCCTTCCGGCGCTGGGAGAGACGTCCTTGGCAGGTCCAAACCCGGGCGCATTCCATACGCAGGCCCCGTGCCCGGTTTTCCCGAGTCATGGCTCACAAAAGCAAACGGCAGCGATTGCCCGCTGCCGCTACTCCCATGGTCCGCCGGCTGCCGCCGGCCAGGCTAGGCGTGCCGCTCCAAAAGCTCAACGCGCACGTCGTCCGGCCCAACGATGTAGGAGATGCGCACTCCCGGCCGGTACTGCATCGGCTCCAGTTCGAACTTGACGCTACGGCGCTTCAGCTCGGCCGCCGTGCGGTCCAGGTCGTCGACCAGCAGACCAAAGTGGTGCGTGCCGAACTGCCGCTGCGTGGGCGCCACGAGGCTCTCGCCGGGCTCGGCGGGGCGCACAATGATCTGAGCCCCACCCAGCGACAGAAAGACGCTGGTCGACCGCGGTGACTCGACGCGCCGCAGGACCTCCGCGCCCAGCCCGTCGACGAACCAGCTTTCCATCTCGGATAGGTTGGTGCAGTAGACGTGAACGTGATCGAAGCGAAAGGATAGTGCCTCGGGCATACGGCAACCTCTGCTCTTCTTTGATGTGGTCTGGGTGGTGCCGGGCGGGACCGAGCCCGGCAATCATCCGGAAAGCCCGCCTAGCCTAACACAGAGCGCCTGCCCGGACAACCCGTCCGAGCTCACGAGGACCAGCGAAACCATAGACGGCCTGCCTGCTCGCCACCGCGGGTGATGTAACAAAAGGCATCGCAGAGCAGATACGTGGCTCCCGAGTCGCGGAAGTGGAAAGCGGTGCCCAGCTCGAATTGCTGTACCGTGGCCGTGTCGTAGCGCTCGGGCAGGCTGGGGAAGCCCAGGGAGTAACCGGGCTGGAAGTGCAGTTCCTGACGCCACACCTTACCGAACCCCAAACGGGGGACGACGCTGCCCGCGGGCGGCTCGATGTCCTCGTTATTGCCATCTTCGGGGCGCCAGACGAGGCCCCGAGTCGTCCCGACTCGGGGCCTCGTCTCAAACGATATGGCTGACCGGGTGCGCCCGGCGAACACCGACCGCTGGTACCTGAATCTAGCAAGCAAACTATAAGCCGCTTGGCTAAACCTCGCCTGCGGGCGCGTCCCGGAGGTACTTTTCGGCGGCGAGGGCGGCGATCGTGCCGTCGGCCATGGCCGTGGTCAGGTAGCGGTAGTCCTTCTGTACCACGTCCCCCGCGGCGTAGACTCCCGGCAGGTTGGTCTCGAGGTTCGGACCGGCCACGATGTAGCCGTACCGGTCCAACTCCACTACCCCTCGGAAGGGCAGGGTATTGGCCTTCTGGCCAATGAAGACGAAGACTCCATCCACGTAGACGCTCCTGCTCTGGTCGTTCGTGCGGTCCTTGAGGGTAACCCGGCAGCCCTGGCCATCCTTTTCTATGGCCGTGACGGTAGTGCAGGTGCGAATCTCCACGTTGCCGTGAGCCCGCAGACGATCCTGGGTGGTCTCGGCGGCGCAGCATTCCTTCAAGGCTTCGACCATCAGGATTTGGCTGACCCCCAGGGAGAGCAGGTACAACGACTCGTCAAAGCCACTGTTGCCCCCACCCACCACCAGCACCTTCTTCCCCTTGTAGGCCGAGCCATCGCACACCGAGCAGTAGTGGATGCGGTCCGAGTCAGTCTCCAGCCTCAACCTGATGGGCTGGCGACCCGTGGCCAGGATGATGGCCTTGCCGGTGTAGAGGTACTCCCCCGTCTCCACTTCCTTGAGAGGACCCGCCAGCTCCAGCCTCTCCACTTCGGCGGCCTGGTCCACTTCTACCCCCAGGTTCTCCACCTGGGCCAGCACGCGCTCCATCAGCTCCATGCCGTTGATGGAGACGTGGGAGGGGAAGTTCTCCACCGTGTTGGTCCAGTTGGCCAGGCCCCCGCAGGCGTGCTCTTCGATGAGGGCCGTCTTGAGGTTGGCCCGGGCGGCAAAGATGGCCGCCGTCATCCCGGCCATGCCCCCACCCAGTATCAGCAGGTCGAAATCCCTACTTTGTTTCACGGCGGTTGTCTCCCCCTTGCTAGTCCAGCCCCCGGCAAACGCCCGCTGGCACAGAATCGCCTCTACGCCGACTGGTAGAACTCGGTCATCTCTCTAAGGTTCATCAAGCCGACCTTGCGGGCGACGACCTTGCCGTCCTGTAGAACGCATATGGTGGGCACCCGCTCGGTATTGAAGGCAGCCATCGCCGCCGGGCACTCTTCGCTGTCGATGCGCAAGTAGGGCACGTCCGGGTTGGCGACGAAGAATTTGTCCAGCATCTTCTCCAGCGCCTTGCAGTTAGGGCAGAGCTTCTTGTAGAACATGAGCACCCCTGCCGCGTGCTCCAATTTCTCCTTGAAATCAGCGTCAGTGATCGGGATACCTTCGGCGGGCATCTGTCTTTCCTTTCTAGCGTCTACTCCGGACCGGCCGGCTTTTCTCCACCGGCATCCGGCTTCGCCTGCAGCTCGTCGGCGAAGATGTTGCTGAACAGCCGCGTCAGCTGGTCGGCGGTGAAGGCGCGGCCCGGCTGCAGGCTCCAGCGCTGGTCGCGAATCTCCAATACGGGTAGTCGATCCCACAGCTGGTTGCGCGAGATCAAAGGCGGCTCGGAGTTGACGGTGACGCGCACCTTGAGACCCAGATTCCTCAGCGCCTGACTTATGGCCAGTTCGCAGGCTCGAATGGTCTCGACGCTGCTTTCCCAGAGGATGATCTCTTCCATTTGTATCCTGTCATTTGGTAACAGTGGCCGCGGAATCTTGGCGTTCGCCATCTCCGCGGCCACTGCCACTAATACGCCGCTACCGCGCCGCTGCTAGCTGACGCGCAGCTCGGCCATGAAGTCCCGCAGCTGGGCGTACAGCTCGGACGCCCGGCCCGGGTCCTTGGCGGCGATGTTGTTGAGCTGGTAGGGATCGGCCTGTCGATCGAACAACTGGTCGCGCTCAGGCACGGAGGCGATACTGCCCGGCGTGCAGGTCCACTGGTCCTCCCCGTCCAGGGTGAAATCGGTCTCCTTCATCTTCTTCTGCCACTCGGTGACGGTCGCTCCCATGATCTTAGCATCGTGCAGATGGCCCGAGGTCTTAATTGTGCCTACGCGGTAGATCTGGAAGCGGGCTTCGGCCGCGGTCTTCTCGTCAGGGCGCAGCCAGTGGATGAACGACCAGTCCTTGGTGATGATGGAGGCCGAGTAGCGGAAGTAGCCGGCCACCGCGAAGTCGCGTACCTTGTCCACCTCGCCTCTGGCCAGCGGCAGCAGGCTCTGCCCCTGGTGCTCGGGATGCACCCCGATGCCCAACCAGTCGGTCACCGTCGGCGCCACGTCGCAGGACTGAGTGAAACTGGAGACACGCTTGCCGGCGGGCAAGCCTGGGCCTTTCATAATCATCGGGGCGTGCACCAGCTCCTCATAGGGCCAAGGCCGGCACTTGCGCATGATGCCGTGCCCGTGCTCGCCGTTGCCCAGCGGCTCGCCGTGGTCGGAGACCATCAGAAACAGGGTGTTCTCTTCCAATCCCATCGCCCTGACCTGGTCCATCAGGTAGCCGAGCCACTTGTCGACCATCGTCACCTTCTCGGCATGGAGCATGCGAATGTGGTTCAGCTCAGGCTCCGTGAAGATACCCTCCACCTCACCCATCAGAGGCAGGAACATGTCCTTGCCCTTGTAGTCGGGGTCATAGGGGTTCTTCAGGTCTGGATCGTAGACGCTGGGCGGGTCCCAGGGCTCGTGGGGATCGAAGCTGTCCACCCAGAGGAAGAACTGCTTGTTGCGGTCGGCCTTCTTCAGGTAATCGACCGCTGCTTTCATCGTGCGCGGGCACATCTGGTCTTCTTCGCTCCGCCAGTACTGCGACTCGCGCAAGTGGCAGCTCATCTCGGCCAGCAGCGGCCCCACGACCCGGTCGCCCAGGATCTTGTCGGCCGTCTCGAGGATGTGATCCTCGACAAAGTCCTCCGGCTTGCGGTGCAGCAGGGGATCGTGGGCAAAATACTCATGGTCGTTCTCGTGGCCGTGAGTGAAGAATACTTTGTCGTAGCCGCGGGCGTAACCGAACTTGGGCAGGCGGTACATCGGGCAGTCGAAAACCAGGGCACTGTCGATCGGCCGGCCCCAGCAGAGGTCGGCAATGGTCGTGTCTTCCACGTCCAGGGCCGACCAGCCCTTGGAATGGAGGAAATAGCGGCCGGTCAACATCGAGCGGCGGCAGGGGATGGTAGGCACGCCCTCGATGTAGTTGTTCTCGAAGAGCACGCCCTCACGAGCCAGCCTGTCCAGGTTAGGGGTCTTGATCCACTTGTTGCCGTAGCAGCCAACATAGTTGGCTCCCAGGCTGTCCAGCATGACGACGATGACGTTCTGCTTCACTAGTCTCTCCTCTCAGATCAATATGGGCTCACTATCGTGGCCCGGGTCGCCGCCCGACAGGCGACGCCGTGGCCGCTCACTACCAGCTAGGTGGTGCGTAGGTCGGCCATGAACTCCCGCAGCCGGGCGTAGAGCTCCGAGGCCCGGCCCGGGTCCTTGGCGGCGATGTTGTTGAGCTGGAACGGGTCCGCCCTACGGTCGAAGAGCTCGTCGCGCTCGGGCACCTCCGCGACGCTGCCAGGCGTGCACGTCCACTGATCTTCCCCGTCCAGGGTGGCGGCGTCCCGCATCTGCCCCTCTTCTACGTTGATCGGCAGCATATCGAGTGCGTTGTCGATATGTCCGCTCGACCTCTCGATGCCGGCGCCGTAGATCTGGTACATGCTCTCACCAATCGTCCGCTCCTCCGGCCGGGTCCAGTGGATGAACGACCAGTCCTTGGTGATGATGGAGGCCGAGTAGCGGAAGTAGCCGGCCACCGCGAAGTCGCGTACCTTGTCCACCTCGCCTCTGGCCAGCGGCAGCAGGCTCTGCCCCTGGTGCTCGGGATGCACCCCGATGCCCAACCAGTCGGTCACCGTCGGCGCCACGTCGCAGGACTGAGTGAAACTGGAGACACGCTTGCCGGCGGGCAAGCCTGGGCCTTTCATAATCATCGGGGCGTGCACCAGCTCCTCATAGGGCCAAGGCCGGCACTTGCGCATGATGCCGTGCCCGTGCTCGCCGTTGCCCAGCGGCTCGCCGTGGTCGGAGACCATCAGAAACAGGGTGTTCTCTTCCAATCCCATCGCCCTGACCTGGTCCATCAAGTAGCCGAGCCACTTGTCGACCATCGTCACCTTCTCGGCATAGAGCATCCTGATGTGGTGGAGCTCCGGCTCGGTGTAGATGCCCTTGACCGGTCCCATAATCGGCAGGAACATGTCTTTGCCCTTGTAGTCGGGGTCGTAGGGGCACTTCAGGTCTGGATCGTAGACGCTGGGCGGGTCCCAGGGCTCGTGGGGATCGAAGCTGTCCACCCAGAGGAAGAACTGCTTGTCGCGGTCCGCGTGCTCGAGGTATTTGACCGCCATCTTCATTACGTTAGCCACATTCTGGTCTTCGTCCGTCCGCCAGAGCTGGCGGTGCTTGAGGTAGTCGGCGGTCTCGTGCAGCAGCGGGCCGATGACCTTCTCCCCCATAACCTTGTCGGCCGTCTCCAGGATATGGTCCTCGACGAAGTCCTCCGGCTGGCGGTGGAAGAGTGGGTCCTGGGAGTAGTACATATGATCGGCCTCATGGCCGTGGAGAAAGTACACCTTGTCGAAACCGCGGGCGTAACCGAACTTGGGCAAGCGGTACATCGGGCAGTCAAAGATGAGGGCCGTGTCGATGGGCCGTCCCCAGCAGAGGTCGGCGATGGTCGTGTCTTCCATATCCAGGGCCGACCAGCCCTTGGAGTGAAGGAAATACCTTCCGGTGTGCATCGAGCGGCGACAAGGCACCGTGGGCACGCCCTCGATGTAGTTGTTCTCGAAGAGCACGCCCTCACGAGCCAGCCTGTCCAGGTTAGGGGTCTTGATCCACTTGTTGCCGTAGCAGCCCAGGTAGTTGAACTGCAGGCTGTCCAGCATTACCACTATGACGTTCTGCTTCACCAATTGCTCCTCAGTCAGTCCCGACTGTTACTCCACACCCACGCTGGGTGGCTACTTCTGAGGATTGCTACCGCCCCGGCCGGGCAGAACCGGGCCGGTTTCTGGGGCCGCTTCGCTCGCGCGGCGAGCAGCAGGCTAGCACGCCCGCCCCAGGATGTCAAAGTCCGGCGTTATGTCGTCTTCCGCCTTGCCTCCTCGAATAAGCGCCAGCCGCACTGGTCGACCCACTGGACGCGGCTTGGCCGCAATCAGACCGAATCCCTGATCACGAACTCAGCCTCAAGCAACACGCTTGCCGGCTGCCTGTCATGACCTTCGACGAGATCGATGAGCATTCTCGCCGCCGCTCGGCCCTTGGCCCGAAACGGTGGGCGCACCGTGGTCAACGCCGGCTTTAGGTAGGCACTAGCCGGCTCGTCGTCATAGCCGATGACCGCTAAGTCCCGCGGCACGTTCAAGCCACTGGCGTGGGCCGCGTGGAGCACGCCGACGGCCAACAGATCGCTGCCGCAGAAGACCGCCGTAGGCGGGCAAGGCAGCGAAAGGAGGCGCCGCATCGCCTCCGTGCCTTGGGGATACAGCATCGGTTCGGGAACAGACTGGATCAGGGCGGGGTCTTCTTCCGCACCGGCCGCGGCCAACGCCTCCCGATAGCCCTGTAGGCGCAGTTGCGTGTTCACTAGACCCGTCCAGCCAATGAAGCCAACCCGGCGATGCCCGCCGGCGACCAGGTGTAGGACCGCCTCGCGGCTGCTGCCGACGTTATCAAAGTCTACCCAATTCAAGCCGTCTGCATCGGGAACCTGGTTCATCAACACCAAGGGGGCGCCGGTCCCCAGCAGTCCCCGGACGCGCGGGTCGTCGACCAGCGGCAGAATGACCAGGGCTCCGTCCACTTGGCCGACTCGCTGCATCTCGACCGCCCGCTCGGCAGTGGTGGAAGGGCAGAGCACGAGGGCATAGCCGGCCGCTTCGGTTACTTCGGCAAGGCCGCTGAACATCTGGGCGAAAGAGAAGAGGGCAGTGACGTTGTGCGCGGCGGAAGGGAAGATCAAGCCAAGGGCGCGCGCCGTGCGCCGTCTGAGCTGCCTGGCGGCGGCGTTGGGCGCATAGTCCAGCTCGCGGGCCAGGCGCGTCACACACTCCCGAGTCTGTTCGGTGACCAGAGCGGGCG
>JAMCYS010000129.1:0-111182 GCA_023473795.1 Chloroflexota bacterium
GCCTTGCAGGACACCGTAGCGGACTGGGACGAGCATCCAACTCCCTTCCTGTGGGGCCGAGAACCCAAACCAAGGCGGGTTCTCAAGCGTGTCTATGTATATCGGATTTGAGGAATGACGCACTAAGTGTCTCTTGAATGACCTCGGTGGCTGACCGTACAGCATCTTGCGGCCATCCATCGGAGAACAAAGACTGCCACTCAAAATACAGCGCGTCCAGATGCCCGGCCACATTCGTCTCGTCCCGGCCATGACTTGACTTGAACACGGTGTAACCTCCTATCTCGTCATCCGCTGGCCATATGCCAATGGCGTCGGCGGTCAATAGTTGGATCCCATCGCCCCTGCGGTAGGCTTCGTCGTGCGGCCCCACCCAAACTAGTCGCAACCCCTCCTGTGTAGTCTCAAACAGGAGGCGAATGGATCTGTTTACGCGACACGTCCACCTATCCTCGGCTCCTCGCACTCTTTCGCAATGCATTCCGAAGCGCCGGTCGCCAGGCGATAGGTGATTGACCGCTCGGTCAATCGCACGCTGAATTCCAGTAGGTTGGCGCTTGTATTCACGTTCGAACAGTCCTGACCGGTCGACCGCAGTGCGCACCTGCAACACACTCAATGTCCATCTCCTTCTCGACCGCAAACCGGCCACCAGAGTAGCGGACACCCCTTGATCCCATACGCCATCGCCGATCGGCGGGTGCGCTGATTGCCCCTAATTCGTACTCCTACTTCGCCTCGTACCTGCCGTCCCGGTTGCGCGGCGCCAGGCCGAGGCGGTCCCAGGCTTCCAGCACCAGGCGGCGGGTGCGATACTCGCCGTACGTCTTGATCTCCTTCTCCTTCAGCGCGCGGAAGGTCTCGCCCGGGAAGTCGGGGCCGTAGACATCGGCCGGGTCCAGTATGTAGCGTAGGTCGTCGCGGGTGAGACCGTAGAGGGCGGCGTAATAGGCGTCCAGCTCCGCCCGCAGCAGTGCCCGTCGCTCCCCGTCCCAGGGGAAGGGCCGCCCGTCGTATCCCATGTCGTGGACGAAGGGGCGCAGATCCCGGGCGGTGTATGTTAGTTCCAGCACGCGGGGAACAATGAAGTCAACATCACCGCTGGCTATTATTCTAGGCGGTAGCACCGGCAACTTGGCAATGCCGATGCTTTTACAGGAACATAGGGACTTGACCAACTTTGCCCGGGGACACCCTACTTCTTCCCCCAGTGGGACCAGGCACCGAGACCCTCACCCCAGCCCCTTCCAAACGGAGAGGGAGCAGTCTGATGTCCGTGGCCGATGGCGCAACCAAGAGCGCCGACCAAGCGTCATGATATACGGGCCTGGAATCGCCTGTCGGGCGAGGGAGGTGCGGCGTGGACCTAACGACGGCGCAGTCACGGGGTTCATTTCGCCGCTGGTGGCGCCCGCTGGGCGCGCTCGTACTCACCCTTGGGCTGGCGCTGAGCGGCGGGGCAAGCGGCGCGGCAGAGGAGCAATCACCCCACAAGGTGACCGAGTTCGCCGTACGCGCGGCCACGGGCCTGCAGTGGCAACCAGAGGTCTCCGGCAGATTCGCCGTCTGGAAGGATGACGGCCTTGGCTTCAAGGCGGTCGCCGGGCGCAATCTGGAAACGGGCCTCGATTTCGTGGTCAACACCCAGGGGACGGTCGTCTGGCCGGTGACGGCGAGCGGCGACCTGCTGGTGACGCTGGAGACTCGTCCCGACAACGAGTTCGGCATCTTCGGCTACCGGCTGCCCGAGGGGCCCCGTTTCGAGATCGCCACCTTCCGTGGCGGAGGGGGCTACTTCCGTGCCCAGCCCAAGGCCAGTGGCAACCTGGTGGTCTGGGCCGAGGGCACGGGCAACGCCAGCGACATCTACGCCTACGACCTGACCGCGCAGCGGACGTTCGCCATCTCCACCAATCCAGCGCAACAAACCTCCCCCGCCGCCGGCGGCAACTACGTGGTCTGGCTGGACCAGCGCCACACCTCCGCGAACGACTACCGGCGCCCCCAGCGCCGTCGATGCCAAGATAGAGATCGTCTGGCCACACGGCGGGGCGCCGGTCACGGAGGCCGACAAAGCCAACGTCGACGTGATGCTCTTCCAACAGGGCTCCCTAGCGTCGGTGCCTTGCACCTGGAGTCCGCGTGTATCCCTCTGGAAAGCCCTGAACGACGGGACGGCGCAGTTGGTGGCCAGCGCGACCAAGACCGCGCGTAGCGTGGGCGCCTATCAGGTGCCGGTCTGGGAGTTCAACGATCTGGACGTTTCCGCGGCCCGCGACCCCAACAACCGGCTGTACCTCTTCGCCACGGTCGACGGCGTGCCCACCCGCCACAACGTCTGGGCCCACGCCGCCGACGCGCGCACCTTCTTCCCCAAGCAGGACGTGCCGGCAGCGCTGGCTCCGGTGCAGGGGACGGTGGCGGCGAAGATCGAGATCGTCTATCCCCACGACGGCGCGCCGGTGAGCCAGGCTAGGCTCGCCAACGTGGGCGCGCTGCTTTTCTCGCCCGGCACGCTGCTCGCCGCGCCCTTGGCTTGGAGCCCCACGGTCCGCCTGTACCGCTCCCTCAACAACGGTCTGGCCGAGGAGGTGGCGGTAGGCAGCAAGTGGCCGATCGTCACGCCGGCCCTGACCTACCCCAGCTGGCAGTTCAACAACGTCGACGTGAGCGCGGCGAACGATCTGGCCAACAAGTACTACTTCACCCTAGCCGTAGATGGGCAAACGACCAACAGCAACGTCTGGTCGCACGGCGCCGACGCCCGCACCAACTTCCCGCAAATGGACCAGCCCAGCGGCTGCTGTGTGCTACCACGGTGAACGGCTTGGCGTCGATGCCCAGCAGGCCGCACCTTTTCCCTTACCCAGGGATGGGTAATGCACAGCGGTCGGCAGAAGCCGACCTGTTTCGTAGGGGCGGGGCATGCCCCGCCCGTCTGGGCCCCGCAGGGCCCACTACTATGCTTGGGGTGGATTTCCCGCGATCGCTGGTTGACAGTCTCCGGCCGGCACCCTAGCATGCCGGCAACGCCGATTTCCTGGCGCCCGCCGGAGGAGCCGTACCCTATGCCTGAAATCCACGTTCTGCTCAGCGGCAACTTCACCGCCCAGCAGGTAGCCGCCATCACGGCCGCCCACCCTTCCCTGGTCATCCACGGCGGGGAGGGTGGCATCGCCTTCTTCCCGCCTGAAGGGCTGGACCAGTCCGAGATCACCTTCCCCCGCTACTACCCCGACCTAGACCCGCGGCCGGTCCTGGACCTGGTGGAAGTCATCGTCGCCTCGCGCCTGCCCGCCGACATCGCGGCCAGGGCCCCGCGCCTCAAGTGGGTGCAGGCCCTGGGCGCCGGAGTCGACCACTTGATGCCGGCGGAGGCGCTGCGCCGGACCAGTTTCATAGTCACGAACGTCAAAGGCGTCCACGCCATCCCCATGGCCGAGACCGTGCTCTCCATGTTGCTCAACTTCGTCAAGGACTGGCCGGGGCTCTGGGAGAACAAGCGCCATCACCGTTGGCAGAGACGCATACCCGGCGAGCTCTACGGCAAGACTCTGGGCTTGGTCGGCCTGGGCAAGATCGGCCGTGAGGTGGCGCGCGTGGGCAAGTCGCTGGGCCTGCTTGTCATCGGCGTGCGGCGCACGGGAGCCGGCGAGCCTGTGGCCAACGTGGACCTCGTGCTGCCGCCCGGCGAGCTGCTAGAGATGCTCGCGCGGAGCGACTTCGTGGTTTGTTGCCTGCCGAACACGCCGGAGACTTATCACCTGATCGGCGAGCCGGAGTTCCGGGCGATGCGACCCACGGCATACTTCGTCAACGTCGGGCGCGGGCAGGTGGTGGACGAGGCCGCGCTGGCGCGGGCCCTGCGGGAGGGCAGCATAGCGGGAGCCGGCCTGGACGTCTTCGAGGAAGAGCCGCTGCCCGAGACGAGCCCGCCCTGGGGCCTGGAGAACGTGCTCATTATGCCGCACATCGGCGGCGACTCCGGTCGCTTCATGGAGCGCTGCGCCGAGATAGTCCGCGAGAACCTCCAGCGGTATGCCACCCGCCAGCCCCTGCTGAACCTGGTGGACGTGAGGCGGGGGTACTGAGGCCGCGGACCGCGCCTTCCGCCCAAACGCAATCTTGGCTATTGACAAACCAAAGGCCAAGCCATACAATTCAGCCCGTCGATCACCCTTGATGATCGAGCACGACTCTCGACGGTCCCGAGTCCGGGGGTAGGCAGCCGTTGATTATGGCACCTGATCGGAGCATACCGGTCACACGTTCCCACGAACGGGTTATTCAGATGGCGCTGGCGGAGTTGGCGGCAAATGACGAAGCTCTGGGCTGCTCGCGTCTCGCCGCCGCCATCAGTGCCGCCGGCTTCCCCATCAGCGAGCCGACTGCCGGCCGGCTGCTGCGCGACCTCGACCGGCAAGGACTAGTTGAGCGCGTGCGCGGCAAGAACGGCCGCGTCATAACGGCCAAAGGTCGAGAGATGCTGGCCGCGCTTGAGGCCGACCGGCAGAACCAAGAGCAAAACGCCGAGTTTCTGCGGGCAATCACCGCCCGGTCCATTCAGGACGTGATTGACCTCCTCCACATTCGTCGTGCCGTAGAAGCCGAGATCGCGCGTATGGCCGCGCTGCGCGCGACGGAAGACGACCTCCACGACATCGAGCTGGCCACGGAGACGTACGTCCAGGTGATGCGACAGGGCGCCAATGGTCGCGAGGAGCACCGTGCCGTGCATCGAGCAATCGCCAACGCGGCGAAAAGCCGGACGTCTGCCGCCGTCGTAGAGTTGATCCTCCGCGATCCGCAGCTGTACGAGACGATGAGGAGGATCCAGGACTCGGTGGGCTTGGTCGCGCCAGAGGATCATCGGCGCGTCGCGGCAGCCATTAGGGCCAGACGGCCCGCTGAGGCGGCGGAGGCGATGCATGCCCATTTGGCTCGGATGGTCGCCGTCGCTGAGCGGTTCGCCCGGACGAAGGCCAGCGGCGGAGCGGCCAGATAGTCGCGACCTTGCGCAACTAACCAACACACAAGGAGAGTCTGACCATGACGACGGCACCGAAGAAGGCGATGGTATTGGGAATCGACGCGCCGATCGTGCCCAGAGTGGTAAAGTGGGCGCGTGAAGGTAGATTGCCAACCATTAAGTCGCTCCTGGACAAGGGCGTATTCGCCCCGAACTGTCTAGTTCCTTTTCCCACAATCACGCCGCCTGGCTGGACCAGCATCGCCACCGGCGCCTGGCCGGGCACGCACGGCATAACCGATTTCGACAACCATATCCCCGGCACGCCGCTCGACTTGACCCACAAGGCGTTCGATTCGCGAGAGGTACTGGCCGAGCCCATCTGGGTGGCCACCGAACGGGCCGGCAAGCGTAGCATAGTGATGAACTACCCGACTTCCTGGCCCAGCCATCTGAAGGATGGCTGGCTGGTGGGCGGCGTGGGCACAATGGTCAACGACTGGCGGCTCGAAGTGTCGATGGACACCTTCAGCCTCAGCAACCTGGCCCCCGATATCCTGCTGGCGACGGAGTCCTATCCCTTTGCCACCGAGATCGCCTTCCAGACCGCCCAGGGCTGGGCGGGCGTCGAGCACGGGCCCAAGGCTCTGGAGGCGAAGGCGACCGTGGTTCCCCGCCGCCCTTTGCACAAGCTCGAGCCCATCACCTGGTACGTCCTCGTGGACCAGTCGGCGGGCAAGGGCTTCGACACGGTCACCGTGGCCAGGGGGAAAAGCAAACAGGATATCATCGCTCGCCTCAAAGTGGGGGAGTGGTCATCGAACATCTACGACTCCTTCCCGACCGAAAAGGGCCCGCGCAAGGCCGTGTTCCGGATGAAGTTGGTCGAGCTCTCGCCCGACGCCGCGCGCTTCCGCCTCTACGTTCCTGGTCTGTGCGCGCTCGAGGGCTGGGCAGCACCGCAGGCGCTGGAAGAGGAGATCAAGAGCGAGGACGGTCTCCCGACCGCTCGTGCCGGCTGGGAGTCGTTCCTGATGGAGTGGATTGACTCCGAGACGCTGGTAGAGACGATCGACTTCCACCACAACTGGTTGGCCGACGCCAGCACGTACTTGCTCAAGAACAAGCCCTGGGATCTCTATTTCCTGCACGTACACACGCCGGACTGGATGTATCACACTTTCTCCAAAGATTTGGACCCGCTCACCTCGCGCAGCGCCCAGGTGGCCGCGGGCTTCGAGAAGCTGGAGCTGGCCCTATACCAGGGGGTCGACCGCTGTCTAGGGCGGATCATGGCCGCGGGAGCCGACGACGATACGCTCATCGTGGTGACCTCCGACCACGGCGCCAAAGCCCTGACCGCGGGATTCCACGTGGAGGATGTGCTGGAGGAGGCCGGGCTGACCGTGTACAAGGCTGGCGGCGACGGCCACCAGAAGGCGGTCGACTGGAGCCAGACCAAGGCCGTCGGCCAGCGCTACGTCCACATTTACGTCAATACGAAGGGACGAGACCCGGACGGCATCGTGGAACAGGACGAGGAATACGAAAGGGTACGTGACCAGATCATCAAGGCGCTGCACGAGTACGTCGATCCCAAGACGGGGATGAAGCCCATCACGCTGGCGCTCAGGCGCGAGGATGCCCGCATCTACGGCTTGTACGGGGACAGAGTAGGAGACGTGATCTACGCGCTCGACCCTCGCTTCGGCAAGGAGCACGGCAACTTCCTGCCCACCGCTAAGTACGGCATCGGCGGCATGAACGGTCTGTTCATCATAGCCGGTCCGGGGGTCAAGCAAGGTCAAACGATCGAGCGCACGGTGCACCTGACAGACATCGTGCCGACCATGTGCCACCTGATGGAGCTGCCGATACCAGAACAGTGCGAAGGGAGCATCCTCTACCAGGCGCTGGAGGACCCCAACGCCAAAGACAAGGAGCTGCAGGCGCTGCGTCGCAATGTCGAGCGTCTGAAGCGAATGGTCGAACGTCCACCTATGTGCTAGTCGGCCAAACCGACCGCGCCGCCGGCGGGGCAGGGCCGTGAGTCCTGCTCAGCCACGCCGCGCCGGTCGGCAAGACCAGGTCTCTGCGCGGGTAGCGGCTGACTAGTCCGCTACCCTGGTACCTTGTCGGGGAGACGCCGGGGCCAGGATCAAAAGGGGGCCTTGGCTCAACCCAACTGGCTTGCGGTAAGGTCGGGCAGGTCGTAGAATGACCCACTACCAAACGGCGATTGTATGCTAACTAGGCACAAACCGGAGGAAGGGGAACCATGGCACAGAAAGGCAAGCTAGAGAGCGCACTCAGTCAGAGAATCAGCCGGCGCGGCGCGCTGAGCGCGCTGGCCGCCACCGCTGCCGCGGGCCTGCTGGCCGCATGCGCCCAGCCGGCGGCGGCACCGACGGCCAAGCCGACCGCACCGCCCGCACCCGCGGCGACCACCGCGCCCGCGCCGGCTGCCACCAGCGCGTCCGCGGCCGGTGGCACAGCTGCTCCCGCGGCCACCCAGGCCCCAGCGGCCAAGAAGCTGGCTCCCATCACTATCGCCGCCGGCCCGGCCATCGACCATGTGTCCGTCTTCGCCGGTGTTGACAAGGGCGTGTTCGCTAGGTACGGCCTCGACGTCAAGGTCAAGCTCTACCCGACCGGCGTGGAAGAGCTCAACGCCATCCAGGCCAACGAATGCCAGTTCGGCGTCCTCGGCAGCGTGCCGCTGCTGACCAGCGTGGATAAGGGCATCCCCGTCGTGTTGGTTGCCTGCAATCACGGCGACGCCACCAAGAAGGTCTACAACGACAATCAGGGCATAATCGCAAGCAAGGCGTCGGGCATCCGTGCGGGCAAAGTGGAGGACTTGAAGGGCAAGAAGGTCGGTCTGCCACTCGGATCCGGCGCCGAGCCTTACATGCGAAGCCTTCTCAAGCTGGTTGGGGTAGCCGACAAAGACGTCACGGTGCAGAATATGCAGCCCGCCGACATGATCACAGCCCTAAAGCAAAACCAAGTCGATGCTATCTGCGTTTGGGAGCCCTGGCAGGCCACCGCCCTCAAGCAGATAGAGGGTTCAGTGGAAGTGCAGCGCGGCGGCTCGCCTTCATGGTTCGACCCGGGCACGACCCTGGCGATGCGCGACTACATCGCCAAGGAACCGGATACCACGGTGGCCTTCCTCACTGCCCACGCCGAATTGCACCAATGGGTGCGCAAGAACTTCGATGAGGCGGCCCAGGTGGACATGCGCTGGATCACCGGCCTCGACGCGGATGTCGCCAAGGTAGCGATCAGGCATTCCGTGTACGACGTGCGCATTTCCAAGCTCACCTACGAGGGGCTCAACACGGCGACGATACCGTTCCTTGTGGAACAGCAGAAGATCAAGTCGTTCGACGCCACTAAGGCGGTCGACCACAAGTACATCGTCCAAGTTGAGAAGGAGCACCCCGAGTTCTTCACTGACGTGCCACCTATCCCTGCAGACGCGAAGCTGGCATAGCCATTTCCCCCTCCCCGGCGGGGAGCGGGCGAGGGCGAGGATCCATCCTGGTGCCAGTGGGCTAGGCCCGCGCCAGGGTAGGGTATAACCTCACCCCAAGGGCCTGCGGCCTCATCGGCCGTAGGCCGAACCCTCTACTTGAGGGGAAGAGGGCATCGTTGAATCCGAGGCAATCGCCCAATGCACACTCTGGCCGCCCTGCCACGACGCACGCTCTACACCACGGTGCTGCTCCTCGCCTTTCTGCTCGGCTGGCAAGTGTGGACTGCCGTGGCCGCCGAGGGCAAGCTGCCGCCTAACGTCCGACAGGCCCTCGCCGATCATGGGCAAGCCAATGTGGCCGTGCGGTTAGGCTTCGAGCCTGAGAAGTTCCACATGACCTACTTTCAGGAGAAGGCGCGGGTCGTGGGTGTCAAAGGCGAGTGGATCTACCTGGAGAATGCCGATGCTGCTGCCCTGGACGATATCGCCCGCCAATACTGGGTGGAGGATATCCAGCTAGTTCGTTCACCCTAGCTCTACCTATGCACCCCAAGGAGGGCCCATGCCGACCACCACCGCCACCGCGACGAAGATAGCCGTGCGTGACCTCGTCCACCGATACTACGACGTGCAATCGCACGCCACCACGCTGGCCATCCAGGGGCTGGACCTGAACGTGCAGGATGGCGAGTTCTTGAGCGTGCTCGGGCCCTCGGGATGTGGCAAGTCGACCCTGCTGTACATTATTGCCGGGCTGATCAAGCCAACGTCCGGCCAGATCCTGGTAGATGGCCAAGTGGTGAGCAAGCCGGGGCCGGACCGTGGCATGGTCTTTCAGGAGTACGCCCTCCTGCCCTGGAAGGACGTACGCGAGAACGTGGGCTTGGGCCTCAAGTTGCGCGGCCTCAACCAAACTCAGCGCACGCCCATCGTCGACCGCTTCATCGAGATGGTCGGCCTGCGCGGCTTCGAAGAGAAGTATCCGCACGAACTCTCAGGCGGCATGAAGCAGCGCGCTGCCGTGGCTCGCACGTTGGCCAGCGACCCCAAGGTAATGTTGATGGACGAACCGTTCGCCGCCGTGGACGCGCAAACCCGCATCACCATGCAGGAAGAGCTGGTCCGCATCTGGCAGGAGACCCGCAAGACGATCCTTTTCGTCACTCACAGCGTTGAGGAAGCTGCCTTCCTGGCCGACCGGGTGGCCGTGCTCAAGGCCCGGCCCTCGCGGGTCAAAGAGATAGTGACGATAACCACACCACGCACCAATCGTCGGCAGGCCGACAAGGACCCTGAGTTCGGCGCCGTGCAGGCACGCCTCTTCGATCTGGTGCGGGCGGAAGTGAAGGAGAGCGGTGATAGCGCAACCGGCTCGCGGCACTAGTCTGAGACAATCCCCCGGCCTGGCGGCCGCCGCCGACCGAGCGCGCACCGTCTTCAGGGTCACGCTGCCCTTCATCTGCCTTCTCGTCGTGTGGCAAGTGGGGGTGATCCTCAGCGGGCTGCCTGAATACTTCTTCCCCTCGCCGGCCACCGTCGCCGGCAGCACTGTGCTGCTCGTGGAGAGGGGCATTCTGCCGTCCTACATCGCCGATAGCATGGCTCGCTTTGCCCTGGGCGTGTTCCTGGGCGTCGCTCTTGCCGTGCCCACCGGCGTGGCGATGACCCTCAGCCGCCGCCTCTCGGAGGCGCTGATGCCCATCGTCAACTTCTTTCACTCGATCGTGGAGATGGCCTGGATCCCGCTCTTCGTGCTCTGGTTCGGCTACGGCTTTAAGACCATCCTGCTGAGCATCACCTACGTGGTCTTCTTTCCCGTTCTCTACAACACGCTGCTAGGCGTGCGCACCATCCCCAAGGCCACGATCAACGCCGTGCTAGTGCTCGGCGCCAAACCCAAGGACGTTATCCTGGAGGTGCTGCTGCCGGGTGCCCTGCCCAACATCGCCACGGGCGTGCGCCTGGGCGCTGGCTACGCCTTCCGGGCGCTTATCGCCGCCGAAATGATCGCCGCCCAGAGCGGGCTCGGCTTCATGATCTTCGAGGCCCGGCAGAACCAGCTGACCCACCGCACCATCGTCGGCATGATCGTGATGGGCATCCTCTGGCTGGCAATCGAACGTCTCTATCTGCGTCCGCTTGAACGAGTGACCATCGAACGCTGGGGCATGCTCCGGCGGGCCGAATAGGGAGGGCACCTACGTGGACTCATCTCTCGCCCGGGCCCGCACCGATGGGGTGCTCTCCCGCTTCGCGCACGAGCGGCTGCGCTTGTGGATGATCCCCGTGTCCCTCGCCCTTGCCGCCTGGCTGGTGGCGCCCAACGTGGTGGATGTGCCTGCCTACAAGTTGCCCAGCATGGCGATGGTCTGGGAGGAGTTCGCCAGGATGGCGAGCGATGGCACGCTGCTCGCCGGCATCGCCGGCAGCCTGTGGCGGCTCGCCATCAGCTTCTGCATCGGCGTGGGATTAGCCATCCCTCTAGGGGTCGGCATTGCGCTCAACAGACACGTGGCCGGCTTCTTCGAGCCGCTAGTCATCTTCTTTCAATCGATCGCCGGCGTGGCCTGGGTGCCGCTGGCCATTATCTGGTTCGGCTTTGGCCAAGGCGCCGTCGTCTTCGTCGTGGCCAACGCCGTTTTCTTCATCGTCCTCTTCAACACCATCACGGGTGTGCAAAGCATCCAACCCACGCTCAAGCAGGCAGTGCTGACTCTGGGTGGCAGCAACTGGGACGTGCTGCGGGAGGTAGTGTTGCCGGGCGCGATGGTCAACATCCTCTCCGGGCTGCGCACCGGGCTGGCCTTCGGCTGGCGCGCCTTGGTTGCCGCCGAAATGATCGCCGGCAACATCGGTCTGGGATACATGACGCTGGAGGCGGCCCAGTGGTACAAGAGCGGTGTTATCGTCGCCGGCATCATAGTCATCGGCTGCCTCTGGCTACTGATGGATCGCCTGCTGCTCAGACCGTTGGAAATGCGGACCGTCGAGCGCTGGGGCCTGCTGCGCCAGGATGACTAGCGCCAGCTAACAGTACGCGGCCGGCACTTCCCTTCTATCCGTCTTGCAGCACAGTCCCATACGAGCCCCTCGCTGGGTTCTGAGGCGCCGGCCGTTCCCAATTGACGCGGGCAATCTACTGGGGGATAATCCGGACGATCCCGCCGCCTGTGGTAGGCAGGCGGGCACTCGGCGGGATCCGTCAGCAGCGTTCACGGCAGGGTAGGGATTGAGCAGCGAGGCAAACGGCCGCCATCCCACGGGCAACCCCGGTGAGTCGCCTAGGAGGGAGGTCCAACCCGACCTGGTGCGGCGCGAGGAGGTGCGCGGGCGCCATCCGGGCGACCGCGTCGTACGCATTCCCCGTCATCCTCTCTTCCGCCAGGTCGCGCCCGGCACGCTCCTGCCAAGACGCAGGGCAGTAGAGCCCCAGGGCGGCTGGGGTCGCCTCACGTGGCGTGCCAAGCGCTTCCTGATCGGCGAGCCCATCTCCACCGACCGCGAGGTTTTCGAGCGCCTGACGAAATTGAAGGCCCTGGCCGTACTGTCGTCCGACGCCCTCTCGTCCGTCGCCTACAGCGTCGAGGCGACCATGCGCATTCTGATCGCCGCCGGGGTGGGCGCCCTCACCCTGACCCTGCCGCTCACGCTGGTGATCGTCCTTCTGCTTGTCATCGTCGCCACCAGCTACCAGCAGACCATCCGTGCCTATCCCTCGGGCGGGGGCTCCTACATCGTGGCTCACGAGAACCTGGGGGTGATGCCCGGCCTGGCTGCCGGCGGCGCGCTGTTGGTGGGCTACGTGCTGACGGCGGCGGTGTCCATCGCCGCCGGCGTCGACGCGCTCATCTCAGCCTTCCCCGAACTAGAAAGCGCCGACCTGGCCCTGGCGGCGGGCGCCATCTTCCTAATGACCCTGATGAACATGCGCGGCGTGCGCGAATCGGGCACTATCTTCGCCGCTCCCACCTACGTCTTCCTGGTTTCCATATTCGGCATGCTGGGGCTGGGCCTTTGGCGCGTGCACGCCGGAGGAGGGATAGACTACGTGCCGGTGGACGCTCCCCGCTTCCCGGCGCAGGAGCCGCTGGCCTGGTTCCTGATCCTGTCGGCTTTCTCCAAGGGCTGCTCGGCGATGACCGGCACCGAGGCCATCTCCAACGCCGTGCCCGCCTTCCGGCCACCCGAGTCGCGCAACGCGCGCATCACGCTGATGGTCATGGCCGGCTTGCTGGGCACGATGGTGATCGGCATAGCCTACCTCACCAGCCAGATCGGCATCCTGCCGGACCCGGACGAACACGTTACGGTGTTGAGCGAGCTGACACGGTTGGTCGTCGGCGACGGCTGGTACTTCTATCTCGTCCAGTTCGCGACGGCCTTGATTCTCTTTTTGGCGGCCAACACCAGCTACACGGGCTTCCCCTGGCTGCTCAACGTTATGGCGCGCGACCGCTACGTGCCACACTGGTTCGGCCTGCGGGGCGACAGGCTCGCCTTCTCCTTCGGCATCGTCACGCTCAGCCTGTTCTCGATTGCCCTCATCGTCGCTTTTAGCGGCCGTACCGAGAGCCTGCTCTCGCTCTACGCCATCGGCGTCTTCGCGGCCTTCACGCTGAGCCAATCCGGCATGACCGTGCATTGGCTGCGCGGACGGGAAAAGGGTTGGCGTCGCAGCATTGCCGTCAATGGGCTGGGGGCGGTCTCCACCGGACTGGCCACGGTGGTCATCGGCATCACGAAGTTCGGAGAGGGCGCCTGGTTGGTCATCATGGTGGTGCCGGCCCTGATGGGGATTTTCATCTTGGTGCACCGCCACTACGCGGCCGTGTCCCGGCAGATGGAAGAGTACGTTTCGCCGGTGAGCAGCGCGGAACGCCCCTTGGCGCTGGTGACCGTTGCCGCCGCGAACCCCGTGACGCGGGAGGCGTTGCGTTTTGCCAAGGCCATCGGCGCCGAGGTTATCGCCGTGCACGTGGCAACCGACGCCCCCGACGCGGGGAGGATCAAGCAGCGCTGGGCCGAAGTGGGCGAGGAAGTCCCCCTGGTGACGATCGAGTCTCCTTACCGGCTGCTGATACCGCCACTCGTCGCCTACGTGAGCGCCCTGCGCGAGATGGCACCGGATCGACCGTTGCTGGTAGTGCTGCCGGAACTCGTGCCCCGCCACTGGTGGGAGCAGCTGCTGCACAACCAGACGGCGCTGCGGCTGAAAGCGGCCTTGCTCTTCCAGAAAGGCGTGATGGTCGTCAACATGCCCTATCACCTCGTGGGGCAGGCCAAGAAGGGGGCCTGAGGCGGCCGCCGGCGGGCTCGGAGTGGTCACAGCCCGAGGCCATCCTCTACACTCCCGGGCTCGCGAGAAAGCCCGGGGCAGCCAGATTTCGGACAGGTCCCTACTCCTCCTCCTCCACGCCGTACGGCGGCAGAGTGCAGCGAGGGCTCTTGTACGCTCGGTAGCCGAGCGCGAAGTCGGCCTGCAGGAGCTTGTGAATCTGGCTAGTGCCCTCGTAGAGCGTGGTGGCGCGAGCGTTGCGGTAGAAGCGCTCCACGGGATACTCGTTCGAGTAGCCGTAGCCGCCGTGCACCTGGATGGCCAGGTCGGCGGCGCGCACGGCACCCTCCGTGGCAAACCACTTGGCCAGCGAGGTCTCGCGCGTGTTGGGCTGCCCCTGGTTCTTCATCCAGCCGGCCCGCCACCAGAGCAGCCGCGCCGCTTCCAGCAAAGAAACCTGCTCGGCCAGCATCTCCTTCACCAGCTGCAGCTGGCCGATGGGGGCGCCGAAGGCCTGGCGGCTCTGGGCGTAGGCCACGCTGGCGTCGTGGGCGGCGGCGATGAGACCGGTGGCGCCGGCGGCCAGACCGAAGCGGCCGTTGTCGAGGGCCGACATGGCGATGACGAAGCCCTCCCCCTCCTCGCCCAGGCGGTTGGCGACCGGCACCGGCGTGTCGCTCAAAGCGACGCTGCCGGCGCAGCTGCCGCGCAAGCCCATCTTGCCGTGGATCTCCGCGACACTGAGACCGGGCGCGCCCTTCTCGACTACGAAGGCCGACAAACCTCGCGCCCGCTTCTCCCTGTCGGTATAGGCGAAGACGAGGAAGTGATCGGCCACCGGCGCCAGCGAGATCCACATCTTCTCGCCGTTGAGGACGTAGTATTCGCCCACCCTGCGGGCGGTGGCCTGCATGCCCAAGACGTCGGAGCCGGCGTTGGGCTCGGTGAGGCCGAAACAGCCGATCTTTCGCCCCTGGGCCTGAGGCACCAGGAAGCGCTCCTTCTGTTCCTCCGTGCCCCAGATGAGCAGGGTCAGACTATTGAGGCCGACGTGCACCGAGACGACGGTGCGGGCGCTGGAATCGGCGTACTCCAGAGCCTCGCAGACCAGGCCCAGGGAAACGTAGTCCATGCCGGCGCCGCCGTATCTCTCCGGAATGCAGACGCCCAGCAGGCCGAGGTCGGCCATCTTGGGCAGCAGGTCGGCGTCGAAGTGCTGCCGCTCGTCGTTCTCGCGCGCCTGAGGCGCTACCTCCTTGGCGGCGAACTCTCGCGCCATATCCTGCAGCAGACGCTGCTCTTCGTCGAGCCGGAAATCCAGCATTCACTCTTCTCCCCAGAGGGCGGCGAGCCACCCGCGGAACCACCCAGGGGGTGGCTCGTGGCCCAGCGTCGCCCGCAGATTACTCGGCCAGTTCGAGCACGACGGCGCCGCCGTGACCGCCGTTGCCGCAGATGGTGGCCAGACCCCAGCGACCGCCCCGCTCCCGCAGGGCGTAGACCAGATGCAGCACGATGCGCGCGCCTGACATGCCCGTGGGATGGCCCAGGGCGATCGCCCCGCCGTGGACGTTCACCTTGTCGCGCGGCAGATCGAGGTCGCGCATCACCGCCAGCGTCTGGGCGGCGAAGGCCTCGTTGATTTCGACCAGGTCCATGCCCTTGACTGTCTTGCCCAGCCGCTGGAGCGCCTTGAGACTGGCCGGCACGGGCGCGATGCCGAAGTCGGCCGGGTCCACGGCCGCCGTGGCGTAGCCGCGCACGTAGGCCGAGGGCTTGATCCCCAGGCGATCGGCCACGTCCTTGCCGGCCACCACGAGGGCGCAGGCGCCGTCGGTGATGCCGGAGGCGTTGCCGGCCGTGATCGTGCCCTCCTTGCCGAAGGCCGGAGGCAATTTGGCCAGCTTCTCCGCCGTGCTATCGGGACGGGGATGCTCGTCGTCGACGAAGAGCGCCGCCGGTCCCTTGGCGTGGCAGATCTCCAGCGGCGCGATCAGCTTAGCCGTGAAACCATCAGCCGCCGCCCGGGCGGCCCGCTGCTGGCTTTCGGCGGCATACTGGTCCTGCTCCTGGCGCGAAATGCCGTAGCGCCGGGCCAGAGCGTCGGTCATCTCGCCCATGTGCTTGCCCGTGATGGCGCAGATATAGCCGTCCTTGTACATAGCGTCGAGGAGCCGCGCGTCGCCCAGGCGGCTGCCCCAGCGCTGGTCCACCGCCAGGAAGGGAATGCTGCTCATGTGCTCCATGCCACCGGCCAGCACTAGGTCGGCGTCGCCCAGGGCGAGGCGCTGCGCCGCCAACATCACCGCCTGCATGCCGGAAACGCAAGCCTGTTGCAGCGTGAGGGCAGGCGCGGTGACAGGCAGGCCGGAGCGGGCCAGCGCCGCGCGGGCGGCGACGGCGCACATCTGCACCGCGCTTAGTTCTCGGGTTACGCCGCCGAAGCGCCCGATGGCTGTGCGGGCGCCGTCGAGGATCACGACTTCACGAGTGGCCATGCGGGTTCTCCTCCCTGCCGATTCACCTACACGGAGACCCGGACCCTTCCTCTGACCCTGTCGTTCGTCGAGCGGAGGGACAGAGCCTAGATCGGTCTGCTACTTGCCCTTCCAGACCGGCGGGCGTTTGGCGAAGAAGGCGGAGACGCCCTCGGCTTTGTCTTCGCTGCCGGCGCAGATGGCGAAAAGCCGGTTCTCCAACTCCAGAGCAGCCGGCAGGTCGATCTCCAGGCCGAGCACGACCGCGTCCTTGGCGGCCCGCAGCGCCAGCGGCGGCTTGGAGGCCAACTTCCGGCCGAGGTCCTTGGCAGCCTCCAGCGCCTGGCCCTCGGGCACGATCTTGTTGGCCAGGCCGATGCGGTAGGCCTCCGGGGCGTCTATGGGCTCTCCCGTCAGTATCAGCTCCAGGGCGCGCCCTTTGCCGATCAGACGCGCCAGGCGCTGGGTGCCACCCAGCCCCGGAATGATGCCCAGGTTGATCTCGGGTTGGCCGAACTTGGCGTTCTCGGCCGCCACCCGAAGGGTACAGGCGCAGGCTAGTTCGCAACCGCCACCCAGCGCCCAGCCGTTAACCGCCGCGATGGTGGGCTTGGTCAGGTTCTCCAGACGGGTGGCCACGCCGCGCCGTTGGCGCGACACGGGGCCCAACTCGGTGAGGGTGTCGCGGGCCTGCAGCTCGCGCAGGTCGGCCCCGGCGACGAAGGCCTTATCCCCCGCCCCGGTGAGGATGACAACCCTGACCCGCGGGTCGTCCTCGGCCTCCCGCAGGGCCTGTTCGAGCTCCAGCATCACCGCCCGGTTGAGGGCATTGCGCACCTCGGGGCGGTTGATCGTGACGATGGTCAGATCGCCCTCGACGGCATAGATCAGATGATCGTAGGCCATCTTCGCCTCCCCTACTGCCGGTCGCCGTAGTTGTAGAAACCTCGGCCGCTCTTACGCCCGAGCAGCCCGGCCCGCACCATCTTGCGCAGCAGCGGGTTGGGGCGATACTTGGGATTGCCCAGCTCGCGCGCCAGGCTGTCGGAGTTGGTGACGTGGATGTCCAGGCCGATGAGGTCGATGAGCTCGAAGGGACCCATGGGAAAGCCGGCGCCGAGCTTCATCGCCGTGTCGATGTCCTCTTTAGTGGCCACGCCCTCGGCCAGCAGATCGACGGCCTCGTTGCGCATGGCGATGAGAATGCGACTGACGATGCCGCCCGGCGATTCCTGCGCGACGACCGGCGTCTTGCCCAGGCTTCTGCAGAACGCCTCCGCGGCCGCGACGGTCTCGGGCGCGGTCAACAGACCGGGGGTTACCTCGACCAGCTTCATTGCCGGCGCCGGGTTGAAGAAGTGCATCCCCAGAGTGCGCCCGGGGGACTTGGTGGCGGCGCCGATCTCGGTGGGCGAGAGAATCGAGGTGTTCGTGGCCAGGATGGCCTCAGGGCGGCAGATGCCCTCCAGGGCGGCAAAGAGCGGTTTCTTGACCGCCATGTCCTCGAAGGCAGCCTCGATCACGAGGTCCGCGGGCGCCAGGTCGGCCAGGCGCGTCGTGGTCGCCAGGCGGGCAAACACGCCCTCCACGTCCGCCGCCGTCATCCGTCCCTTCGCCACCTGGCCGTCCAGGTTCTTGCGCGCCCGAGCCAGCGCCCTGGCGATGATCTCCTCCGACAGGTCCCGCAGAGTCACCGAGTAGCCGGACTGGGCGCAGATCTGAGCAATGCCCAGCCCCATGGTGCCCGCACCCACCACGCCGACCTGCCGGATCCCCATGGCAATCGCCTCCCCGCCAGGACCGAATCGCTACTCCACAGCTGCTGATGGCCCGCGCCGTTCGGACGAGCATACAACGCACCCGGCGGGCGGTCAAGACGCCAAGCTGCCGGTGTCTTCGTCACCAGGCGGAGGCGACCGCAGACGTGGGCCTCTCGCGGCAGCGAGCGAGGCCCGCCGAGGCCGCTCAGATTGGCCGTCCCTCGGGCGCGTGCTATAATGCGAACGAGGCGGCAAGCGTGAAGCCGGCCAGAGCCGTAGCCCGGCTGCCACAAGACAGAGAGGAGCACGAGCCCGATGCCTGAGCAACCACTGCGCGACTTCGCTTCCCTGATCGAGGAGGCGCGAAGATTCGGCCCGAAGAGGATGTCGGTGGCCGTGGCGCAGGAGCGCGAGATCATCAGGGCCGTGAAAGAGGGCCAGGACTTGGGGTTGGTCCAGGCCGTACTGGTCGGCGACGGGCAAGAGATCGCGGAGCTGGCGGCTGAAGAGGGCCTGAGCCTGGCGCCCGGGATGGTCATAGACGAACCCGATTGGCTGCTGGCCACGCGCAAATCGGTGGAGTTGGCGGCCCGGGGCGAGGTCGATCTGATTATGAAGGGCAAGGCCAATACTGCCGACCTCATTCGCGCGGTGCTGGACCGAGAGATAGGCCTGCGCACGGGTCGCCAACTTAGCGGCACCATCGTCTTCGAGGTGCCCACGTTCGAGCGGCTGATGGTCCTGAGCGACGCCTCGATCAACATCGCCCCGACCCTGCTGCAGAAGGCGGAGATGATCCAGAACGCCGTAGCCACGGCGCGGGCCGTGGGCATCCGCCGGCCGAAGGTGGCGGCGCTCACCGCCTTCGAGTTCATCAACCCCGAGATGCCGGCGACCATCGACGCCGCCAACCTCACCTTGATGGCCCGCCGCGGTCAGATCAAGGACTGCATCGTCGAGGGCCCGATTGCCCTGGACCTGGCGCTCAGCCAAGTGGCGGCGGAGCAGAAGGGCTTTCAGAGCCCCGTCACCGGGCAGGCCGACGTCTTCCTCTGCCCCGATATCGAGGCGGCCAACATTATGTTGCGCTGCATCATCTATTTGGCCAACGGCAAGGTGGGCGGGGTGATCCAGGGCGCCAAGGTGCCGATCATCCTCATCTCGCGCGCGGAGCCAGCCGAGACCAAGGTCAACTCGATGGCGCTCGCGCTGTTGGCCAGCCTGCCGGGATAAGCGGGGTCGAGTAACCGCGGAGGACACAGAGAGCGTAGAGCCGGAGATGATTCGTGACCGGGCGCACGCGTCCGGCTGCCACAGCGAAGACGCCCCGGCGCTGTCATTCTGACTGAGGCCGCCGGCAACAGCTGAGCGACGCGAGTTGGCTGATGGCAGCTACGTTAGCTGCCTCTGAGCCCTCAGCGTCCTCCGTGGTTTCAACCCCTATTGGAGGCTGGGACAATGCGGATACTACTCTCCAACGTCGGCAGCACGTCGCTGAAGTACCGCCTGCTTGAGATGGACGGCGAGGCAACGCTCGCCCAGGGCCGCGTCGAGCGAGTGGGTAGCCAGAAGGGCAGCCTTAACCACCAGGCAGCGGGCAAACCGGGCGTGGAACGCGAGCTGCACGTACCCGACTATGCCGCGGCGGTGAAGCTGGCCATCGACCTGCTGCGCGACCCCGAGGTGGGGGCGGTCGCTGATCTGGACGACATCGCCGCGGTCGGCTTCAAGGTGGTGCACGGCGGGCCGGTGAGCGGCTCGGCACTGCTGGACGAGAAGGTGCTGCAGGCGCTGGCGGATTTCACTCCCATCGCCCCGGCGCACAACCCACCTTACATCCAGGCCATTCGCATCTTCCAGCGCCTCTTGCCGGGCAAACCGTTGGTCGGGGTTTTCGAGACCGCCTTCCATCGCACCTTGCCGGAGGAGGCGTTCCTGTATTCTGTGCCCTATGAGTGGTACGAGCGGTACGGCGTGCGGCGCTACGGCTTCCATGGCGCCTCCCACCGCTACGTGGCCGAGCGCACGGCAGCCATTCTCGCTCGGCCGCTAGAGGAGTTGAAGATCGTCACCTGTCATCTGGGGGGCAGCTCGTCGCTTTGCGCCGTCAAGGGCGGTCACTCGATCGACACGAGCATGGGGTTCTCCTTGCAGGCAGGCGTGCCGATGACCAACCGGCACGGCGATATCGACGCCTGGATAGTGCCCTACATGGTCGAGAAAGCCGGCCTGACTCTGGAGGAGGTCAAGCAGGCTCTGGCCAAGGGCTCGGGGCTGTTGGGGCTCTCCGGTCTCAGCGGCGACGTGCGGGACCTGGAGGAAGCAGCGGCAGCCGGCCACAAGCGGGCGGCGCTGGCCCTGAACGTCTTCGCCTACCAGGTGAAGAAGTACATTGGCGCCTACGCGGCCGCGCTGGGCGGGCTGGATGCCGTGGCTTTCGCCGGGGGCATCGGCGAGCGGGGCGTGGCGATGCGGCGGCGCATCTGCCAGGGGCTGGATTTTCTAGGGATAGCCCTCGACCCGAGTCGCGACGAAGCGCAAGGCCAGGAGGCGATAGTTTCACCGCCAGGCGCCTGGGTAGCCGTCCTGGTCGTGCCCACGAACGAAGAAATAGTAGTAGCCAGGGAGACCGTAAAGGTCATTGGAGGAAATGCGTGAGCGCCAAACCCACGGGCGGTAAGCCGCCCCGCGATGACAGACCGTCTAGGCCCCGTGGGGGTCGAGACGACGCCGGAGGCGAGCGCAGGGGCTCGCCGCGTTTTGGTGATGGACCGCCGCGGGGTCGCGGTGGCCCGCCGCGCCGGGAAGGGGGCGGCCCGCCGCGGCGAGAGGGCCGCCCGCCCTGGCAGCGCGACGACCGCCCGCAAGGCAGGCGTGAGGACTCGGACGAGCGCCCGCCGCGACGCGACTACGGCGACCGGCCACCCCGGCGAGAGTATGACGACCGGCCACCAAGACGTGACTTCGACGATCGGCCGCCGAGGCGGGAGTATGATGATCGGCCGCCGAGACGTGATTTCGACGACCGCCCGCCAAGGCGCGAACCGCCGGCGGAGGGAGGTCGCCGTGAGACCTACTTCGAACCCACCGAGCGACCGCGCCGTCCCAGCTACCGGGCCGACGTGGCCGGTCCAGAGGTCGTACCGCCCGCGGAGTACAAACCGGAGGACTTGGCCAAAACCGCGGAGAAGGTGGCCGCCGCCTGCCTGGAGGTACACCGCCAGCTGGGGTCCGCGCTGGACGTGACGACCTACCAGCGAGCGCTGGCGCTGGAGATGCAGTCGCGGTCGATGATCTTCGAGCGCGAGGAACGGGTGCCGGTTGCCTACAAGGGCAGGCAGATCGACACGCGCAAGACCGATTTCATCGTCGAGGGCTGCCTGGTGGAGATCCGCTCGCAAGTCGCCCTGGCGCCGGAGGAGGTCGCGCGGGCGGGCAACTACCTCAAAGCCTCCGGCTACCGTTGCACGGTGCTGGTCAACTTCGGCCCGCCCAAGGTCGAGGTGCGCACGATCACCCAGCAGGCGCCCAAAGAGGAGTAGGGCGGCAGGGGTCTACACAGCGAGAACAGTTGAAGAGAGCAGAGGCGGCCGGCCGCCCGCCCCCGCCCGTTTTGCGGATCCCACTGCGCTTGCAGTTCGCCGATCCGGAGACTACGTTCGGCCATCCGCCGGCTGCCTCGTGGCAGCCGCGCCCATTTCTTGTTGGCCCTGGGTCTGTAGACCTCCGAGCGAGCTAAGGCGTCTCCGGCGCCAGGACGTCGGCATTGAAGGCGCCGGCCTGGGCGGCGACGTCGCCCCCGTTAGCGATGGTGGCCTGGCCCGCGTGCGCCCAGGGGCAGTCCACTTTCCATTGCTGAATCACCGCCCGCTGCAGGCGGATGGCGTAGTGGTCGCCATTGTCCACCACCGGCGAGGTTGGGAGGCCAAAGAGCGCCAGCGAATTGGGCACGGAGTTGTACACCTGCCGGATGGCCGGGTTGGCGTCGAGCAGCGCCAGCCTGGCGGCAACGACGTCGGGCCAGGGCTTGCCGGCATCGTAGCTGCCCGCGTCCAGCGGCCGGGGCGTGGCCTTCTGACTGGCCAACCACTCGTCCTTGCCCATCAGCGAGAGCTGGTCGAAGACGTTGATGTAGTCCACCCGCCCCTCGGCCGGCTTCCATTGAAACACGGCTTTCTGGAAGACCTGGGTGACCAAACCATCCCAGGTGAAGCGCCGGCTGAGCGGATAGCCCACCACCTGCGGCCCGCCCAGGCGCTGGAACTCGCTCCAGAAAGGCACTCCCTCGTTGTCGGTCACGCTGTAGCCGCGCCCGTCGCCGGGGCCCGTCTCGCGGAAGAAATGGCCGCCGGCAACGGCGAACTCGGGCTGAGCCGGCGCGGGGGCGGGAGCGGCGGCGGGCGCCGGGGGAGGCGCCGCCGCGTAGCTCTTGTAGCGACCGGCAAAGCCACGCGCCAGGTCGAGGTACTTGTTGCCGTAGGTAACGCTGGGCTCGATCATCGTCCCCTCGCACCACTCGTTGAACGAGTTGACGATGATGGCCCAGTCCGGTTGCGAGGCCAGAGCTCCCTCGAAGGTGCGGGCGAAGAAAGCACCGTCCTCCCGTGAGCGGGCGAAGGCGTCGCCCCGACCAGTGCGCAGGTCGTCGTAGCCTGGCTGGATCACCGGCACCCAGAGCTTCGGCTCGCCGAGCTGGGCGGCCTTGGCGCGCGTGCGCTGCCCGTACAGCGAGAGCGTGCCGGCAGGGTCATCCGACCAGGCAACGCTGTAGGGATGGATGCCGTCGAAGGCCGCCAGGTAGGAGAAGTCGTCCCCCTCACCGATCCAGATGGTCGAATGGTTGGGATCAACCTCCTGGCGCAGGGACCGCCAGGTATCGACGGCCGACTCGCCGCCCGCCCGGGCCACGGCCGCCGGCCGCCAGAAGAAGATGACCGGCTTGCCGCCCTTGCGCACCCAGTTAGGATGGTTGGTAAAGTCCATCGCTCGTCGCAGGGCGTCACGCACGGCGTCACGGCTGGTCAGGAAGGGCGAGGTCGTCTCGAAGTAGAGGCTGACCAAGAAATCGGAGCCCGAAACGACCGAGAGCAACGTGTTCAGGTTGGCGTCGGTGGGATTGTTGGGCCCCAGCCAGGCCAGAATGAGGCCATCCAGCCCCGCTTGCTTCGCCTGAGCGACATGGCGCTCGATCGTGGGGCGTTCGTAGGAGTTATAGCGCTGGGCCGGTTGATCGGCCACGATCCCCGAAGTCCAGGAGTTCTGGTCGTACCAGGCGTAGTAGAAGGCCAGCGTGGGTCTGGCCGGTTCGGGCGCCGCCGCCACCGGCCCGGCGGGCACGACGAGGGCGGCGATGATCACGACGAGGGCAAGTAGCAGGCGAGTAGTCCGCACGGATGGTCCTCCTGGCTAGGGTGAGATGCCGCCTATCCCTGCTGCATATACCGTCTCTCCCGTCGCTCGGTCAATAGCCCGTTTGGGCCAGAGAAGGACCTCCTGTCCTTAACCATGCCAACCCCTCGGCGGCGACCGCGGCTGGACTGCCGCTCTGTCGTTGGCTATACTGACGCAAATACGTACTGAGGTGACGGAGATGTCGGGCTACGAGTGGGCTATCGGCTGCGCCCAAGAGGACATAGAGACACCGGCTTTGCTGATCGACCTGCCGGCGATGGAGCGCAACATCGCACGCATGGCGGCCTTCTTCGCCGACAAGCCTGCCAAACTGCGTCCCCACGCCAAGACCCACAAGTCGCCGGTCATCGCCCAGAAGCAGCTGGCCGCGGGCAACGCCGTGGGCATCACCTGCGCCAAGCTGGGCGAGGCCGAGGTGATGGTCGAGGGGGGCATCCACAACGTGCTGATCGCCAACCAGATCGTGGGCCGGCAGAAGATCGCTCGTCTGGCAGCCCTGGCTCGCCAGGCCGAAATAATGGTTGCCGTGGACGACGCCGCCAACGTGGCCGACCTCGCCGCCGCCGCACGTGCCGCCGGTTCGAGCATCGGGGTCCTGGTGGAGGTCAACATCGGCATGAACCGCTGCGGCGTGGAACCGGGTGACCCCGCGCTGGCGCTGGCGCGCGTCGTGGCCGAGAGCAAGGGCCTGCGCTTCTTGGGACTGCAGGGCTACGAGGGGCATCTGGTGATGCTGCCGAACCCGGAGGAACGCCGGCAGAAGGCGCTGGCCGCCATGCAGACCATGGTGGACAGCCGCCGCTTGATCGAGAGCTCGGGCCTCGAGGTCAAGATCGTCAGTGGCGTCGGCACCGGCACCTACGACGTCAGCGGCACCGTGCCGGGGGTGGACGAGGTACAGGCCGGCTCCTACGTGTTCATGGATACCAAGTACCGCTCGGTCGGCATCGACTTCGAGTACGCCCTGACGGTGCTGGCAACCGTCATCAGCCGGCCCCGGCCCGACGTGGCCATCACCGATGCCGGCGCCAAGGTTCTGTCCTACGAGTTCGGCCTGCCGCAGGTCAAGGACCTGCCGGGCGCCACGCTGAAGAAATTGTCGGAGGAACACGGTACGATCGTCTTCGACTCCCCCAACCGCGAGCTGAAAGTGGGTGACAAGGTCGAACTGATCGTCAGCCACGGCTGCACGACGATCAACCTGCACGACCGCTACTTCGCCCTGCGTGACGGCCGGCTGGAGGCCGTTTGGCCGGTAGCGGCCCGCGGCAAGTCGCAGTAGGGGCAGCGCAATGGAACGCAAGGTTCTCTGGGGCGAGATGCGCCGCGACGAGGTCGCGGAGGCGGCGCGGGCCAAAGCCGTGGTGATCGTGCCCGTGGGCTCCATCGAGCAGCACGGTCGCCACCTGCCGCTAGACACGGATACCAGCTCCGTCTACGAGGTTGCCGTGCGTACGGCCAGGGCCACTGCCGAGCCCTGGACGTTGGTCACGCCGGTGATCCCGTTTGGCCTTTCGCCGCACCATCTGGATTTCCCGGGCGTGATCACGCTGCGCTTCGACACCCTGGTAGCCGTGCTGTGCGACGTCTGCCGCAGCGTGCACCATCACGGCTTCCGCAAGATACTGATTCTGAACGGGCACGGCGGCAACGAGGCGCTGGTGGGCGGGGTGGCCCAAAAGCTGGTGGAGGAGAAGATCTACGTGGCCGCTGCAACCTACTTCCGGACGCTGGCGGCCGAGATGAAGGAGATCGGCCGCAGCCCGATCGGCGGCATGGGTCACGCCTGCGAGTTGGAAACCTCGCTTATGCTGGCCCTGCGGCCGCAACTGGTTGATATGTCGCTGGCCGAGGATGCGCCGGGCTTCGGCTGGACCAGCTTCTTTAGCCGCGATTTTCGCGCCACGGGACCCGTGGCCTACCCGCTGGTCTTCCCTCAGGACTCGCCCAGCGGCGTGCGCGGGATGCCTTCCTACGCCACGGCCGAGACGGGAGAGAAATTCCTGGCCGCCGCGGCGGCCAAGCTAGGGCAATTCCTCAAGGAATTCGCGGGCATACCGGAACGATAACGCAGAGAGACAACGCTACCCGAGTCGGGCAAACCCGTCATTCCGAGTCCCGTCGACGCGGGACTCGGAATCTGCCGTGGGCAAGTCAGCTGCAGGCGAGGTTAGATGCGCGCAACCGTTGGGTTCCCGTGAGCGGCAAGGAATACTACGTCTACGTCGCTAGCAACGAGGCCCGCACCCTGTACACGGGCGTCACTTGTGACCTCTTGAGGCGGATGTGGCAGCACAAGCACAAGGCGCTCGTGGGGTTCATTAGCAGGTATGGCATCTAAAAGCTCGTCTACTTCGAGGTCACGAACGACGTGAGGGCCGCCATCGAACGCGAGAAGCAAATCAAAGGCTGGCGGCGGGAGAAGAAGGTGGCCCTCATCGCATCGCAGAACCCTGACTGGCTAGATCTGAGCTAGGGCCTGCCAGATTCCTCGCCGCGGTCGGAATGACAGTTACGGAAAGCCCCCGGGGCGGGCGCCCCGGGGGCTTGGTGATTGCTCAGGAACGGTTGGCTGCCTAGGCGTTCTGCGCGGCCAGGACGCGGGCGTCGCCGGACTGGCCAAACCGCTCGGGCTTGTAGGGCTCGAGCTTGAGCGCGGCACGCTTGGCGTCGATGTGGGCGATGGCCTTCTCCACGATCTTCATCGGGTCGGGCTCGAACTCCAGGCTACCGCCCACCAGCTCTTCCCAGCCCTCGCTGATGACTCTAGTTGCCTCCATGCTGCCAGCGACCGGCGAGTCAACACCGAAGATCACCTTGACGCCAGAAGCGACGAAGTAGGTACCGATGGAGAGGGCCTTCTCCGACATCCACTCGGGGGCGATGCCGATGGCCGGTAGGTCGGAGATGTCCTCGCCCAAACCGCCCTCCGTCGCCGCCTGGGTAAGCACGGTGAGGATGCGGCTGTTGTCCACGCAGGAGCCCATGTGGAGCACCGGCGGGATGCCGATGGCCTCGCAGACCTCGCGCAAGCCGGGGCCGGCGAGATTCATGGCCTCGGGCGTCAGCAGCCCGAACTTGCCAGAAGTGATGGCCGAACAACCAGTCTGCACCACGAGAACGTCGTTCTTGATCAGCTCGCGCACGATCTGGAAGTGGGCCGAGTCGTGCGTACAGCGGGGGTTGTTGCAGCCAACCACGCCGGCGGCGCCACGAATGCGCCCAGCGATGACCGCCTCGTTGAAGGGGCGGAAAGACTGCCGGTAGACGCCGCCCTGCATGTAATTCAAGTACTCGTGCGAGAAGCCGGCGATCAGCTCGTTGGTGACGTCCGGAACGCGACCTTCCTTGCCCTTGCGATTCGGGTAGTTGTCGATGGTCGTCTTAACGATATTACGGGCGATCTCAAGAGCGTGATGCTCGTCGAACTCGATGTGCATGGCGCCCTGGATCCGAGCCTTGGGCGAGGTAGTGATCAGCTTGGTGTGGTACTGGTCGCTCGCGTTGACCAGGCCCTCCATGATGCACTGCACGTCCACGATCATCCCGTCGACGACGCCGGTGGCTATGGCCAGCTCCTGCTGGAGGAAGTTACCGGCAGGGGGCACGCCCTGGCGCATCAGAATCTCGTTGGCGGTGCAGCAGATGCCGGCCAGGTTGATGCCGGCGGCCCCCTTGGACTTGGCATACTCGATCATCGCCGGCTCGCTGGCGGCGGCGACGATCATCTCGGACAGCACGGGCTCGTGGCCGTGGACGAGCAGGTTGACTTGGTCCTCCTGCAGGACGCCCAGGTTGACGCGCGACTGCACGGGCGTCGGTGTGCCGAAGAGGATATCGGTGATGTCGGTGGCGAGCATCGAGCCGCCCCAACCGTCGGAGAGCGCCGTGCGCATAGCGTGCTTGAGCAGGTTGGTGGCATCCTGGTCCACGCCGATGTGGGTGCGGTGCAGCGTCTCCACGACTTCGCGGTCGATGCCCCGCGGCGCGATGTTGAGCTTGCGCCAGAGCTCCTGCCGCTTCTTGGGCGCGCGCTTGAGGTAGGCCAACTCGCCCTCTTGCTGGCCGAAGGAGGCGAGAGCCTTCTCGCCCACGGCCGTGGCAACCTCTTGCACCGACTTGCCGGCAGTGGGAACGCCCAGCAGGCCGGCGACGGCGTAGAGCTTGCGCTCGTCGCGAATCTCATAGCCCTTGGCCTCGCCCTTGCCGACGGCGCGCAACGTCAAAGCCAGGTCGCGGCCGTGGTCGGAGTGCGCAGCGGCGCCGGCGGCGATAGCCCGCGCCAGGTTGCGGGCGGCGATGGTGCCCAGCGTCGCGCCGCAGACGCCGCGCATCTGCTCGGCGTTCTTGCCGGTAAAGCGGCAGGGGCCCATAAAACAATTCCGGCAGCAGGCCCCGCCCTTACCGATAGGGCAGGGCTTCATCTCATCGGCCCGCGAGAAGGCTGTGGAGATTCTGTCGCCTTCGGTGATCTCCAGCATGGCCAGCGCCGCGGGGTCGATGCTCTTACGGCTCGTCATCGCTTGCGATCCTCACCTTTCTGCTTCTGGTAGCCGTGGCATATCGCCACCGTCAGCCACCACGTGGGGCGGCGGCCTGTGTAAGGACGAGCCAGTGGCTCGCGCCCTATTTCCAAACATTCAGCGGGAAACCGCACGCCCGCGGAGAGCCAACAACCATTCACCCTCAGCGCGCGCACCCTTTCCGCCCCTGAGCCAGAAGTCTATTCCAACGGGTAGGGGGTGTCAAGAGCGGCACGGCCAAGCAGCAGCTACGGGCAGCTGCGGCTGCTCGTCGGCGGCGCCGTCCCGACGGCGCGCCGAAGGAGGAGACGGCCGGACGGCCGAAAAACGGCCCGCCGCGGGCGGTTCCGCGCGCCGGGTGGTATGTTTCCTGCCTATTATTCAGGCAGAACGCGGAAACGGGAGGAAAGACCATGGGGCTATTCGATGTTCCTCCAGGCCCGAAGCAGACCGATGCTGAGCAGGGACAGGAAATTGAGATGCCGAAGCTGCGATCGTACAATGCCTTGCAATCGATGTTCCTCTCACGGCTCGTGCGGCTGCTGCGTCAGCGGCGAGACTACGCCAATGTGCTGGCGGCCAACGACTGGCGGATGAAACTGCTGAACAAGGCGATCTACTCTACTTTCTGCGACTGTCTCGAGCTCGGGGTGGCCGACGAGGCGCGCACCCTCTTCGCGCAGCGCAAGTAAGCCACTCGCGCGGGCGTCCCGACAGCCTGCTTTCCGCTCTCTCCGGCAACGCTAGACGGCAAACCGCCGGGCGCAGCGCTCACAGCGTGGTGGGCAGCGCCCGGTTTCTTTATTCTCCACTTTCTCATCCCCATCTGCTATAATGCGACACGACCCCAAGATAGACAGGTGACAGTCTGTGCCGATCTACGAATACCGCTGTGCCGCTTGTGGCACGCGACAGAGCGTGTTTTTCCGCAGCTATTCGGCCGTCGCCAGCGAGGTGAAGTGCCGTCGCTGCGGGGCGACCGAGATGCGCAAGCTCGTTTCCGCCTTCTACGCCGCCAAGTCAGAGGATGCCCATTTGGACAGCCTCGCCGACCCGGCCAACTTCGGGGACGTGGACGAGAACGACCCGCGTAGCGTGGCGAAGTGGGCGCGCCGGATGGCTAGAGAGACCGGCGAGGACCTGGGTTCCGAGTTCGACGAGATGGTCGACCGCATGGAATCTGGCGAGATGCCCGAAGAGGGTGAGGAGGGCGTCGCGGCTCCCGACGGCGGCGAGGACTTCCTAGACTGACGGCCGCGCGCGACCGTTTCACAGCGGCGAAGGTAGCCGCTTCATCTGGCCCTTGGCGGGCCTGGGAGGTAGTTGGTGTACGAGATCGTCTACCGCGAGGACATAGCGGCGAAGATCCACTTGTTCCGCATCGCCGCCCCGGCGGTGGCCAGAAAGGCCCAGCCGGGGCAGTTCGTGATGGTGCGCGCCAGTGACCACTCGGAGCGCATCCCTCTCACAGTGGCTGACTTCGACCGCGAGGCAGGGACCGTCACGGTCGTGTTCATGGAGGTCGGCCACACGACGACAGAGATGGCGGCGCTGCGGCAGGGTGACTACGTCCAGAACTTCGTCGGCCCGCTGGGCAACCCCACTGAGATAGAGAAGTTCGGCACCGTGATGGTCGTCGGCGGCGGCTTCGGCACGGCGACCCTCCTGCCGGTGGTGCGCGGCATGCGCGAAGCCGGCAACCGCGTGATCACGGTCATCGGCTTCCGCACCAAGGACCTGATCTTCTACGAGGACAAGCTGCGAGCGGCCAGCGACGAGCTGATCGTCTCCACCGACGACGGCTCCTACGGCTACAAGGGCGTCGTCACGCTTCCGATCAAAGAGATGCTGGAGTCGGGGCGGAAGATCGACCGCGTCATTGCCGTGGGCCCGGCCATCATGATGAAGTTCGTCTCCAAGACCACTGAGCCCTTTGGCGTACCGACCATCGTCAGCCTCAACCCGATCATGGTTGACGGCACCGGCATGTGCGGCGGCTGCCGCGTGACCGTGGGCGGCCAGACCAAGTTCGTTTGCGTCGATGGCCCCGAGTTCGAGGGCCATCTGGTGGACTGGGACATCCTCTTCGCGCGCCAGCGTCTCTACCTAGAGGAAGAGAAGCACGCGCTAGAGGAGCACGAGTGCCGCCTGGCGAAGGTCAAGTAGGGGGCCATAACTAGAGATGCCTAAGCTGAATCTGAACGTAATCGCTATGCCGGAGCAGGACCCCAAGGTCCGGGCTCACAATTTCGAGGAAGTAGCGCTCGGCTACACGCTAGAGATGGCGCAGGCCGAGGCCAAGCGCTGCCTCCAGTGCAAGAACCGGCCCTGCGTGGACGGCTGCCCGGTAGGCGTCGAAATTCCCGACTTCATCCGCGTCTTCGCCGAGGAGGGAGACCCGGCCGAGGCGGCACGCATCCTCAAGCGCAAGAACAACCTGCCGGCCATCTGCGGCCGGGTTTGCCCGCAAGAGACGCAGTGCCAGGCGACTTGCCTCCTGAACAAGCGTGGTGTGCCGTTGCAGATCGGCCGGCTCGAGCGCTTCGCCGCCGACTGGTCCCTGACCCACGGCGAGGAGGATCCAGAGCTGGCGCCCAGCACCGGCAAGAAAGTGGCCGTGGTCGGCGCCGGTCCGGCCGGCATCACCGCGGCGGCCGACCTGGCCCGCTTTGGGCATAAGGTCACCATCTTCGAGGCCCTGCACAACCCCGGCGGCGTGCTCACCTACGGCATCCCAGCCTTCCGCCTGCCGCGCCACATCCTGGGCTCCGAGGTGCGGTACGTGCAGCGCCTGGGCGTCGACATCCAGTTCGACTGGATCATCGGCCGCACGGCCACCCTGGACGAGCTTCTGGCCGACTACCACGCCGTTTTCCTGGGCACGGGCGCGGGCCTGCCCCAATTCTTGAATATCCCCGGCGAGAACTTGAGCGGCGTCTATTCCGCCAACGAGTTTCTGACCCGGGCCAATCTGATGTTCGCCTACCGCTTCGGCGAGTACGACACGCCGATCAAGGTGGGTAAGCGCGTGGGCGTCGTCGGCTCGGGCAACGTGGCGATGGACGCCAGCCGCGTCGCCCTGCGACTGGGCGCGGACAAGGTACACATCATCTACCGTCGCTCGCGGGCCGAGATGCCGGCCAGGGGCGAGGAGATCCACCACGCTGAACAGGAAGGTATCGAGTTCCGCCTGCTCACCAACCCGGTGCGGGTGGTCGACGACGGCAAGGGCCGCGTCGCGGGCGTGGAGTGCCTGGAGATGGAATTGGGCGAGCCCGATGCCAGCGGCCGGCGGCGGCCTGTGGCCAAGGAGGGCTCGAACTTCGTCATCGATCTCGACGTGCTGATCATTGCCATCGGCACCAGCCCCAACCCGCTGCTCGTGCGGACCACCCCGCAAATCCAGGTGGGCAAGCACGGCACTCTGCTGGTCGATCCGGTGACGATGGCCACCACCATGAAGGGCGTCTGGGCCGGCGGCGACGCCGTCACTGGCGCGGCCACGGTGATCACGGCCATGGGCGCGGGCAAGACTGCCGCCAAGTACATGGACGAGTATCTGCGCGGCTAGCTTAGTCGCATTTGCCGAAGGGGGACGCGAACGTCGCGTCCCCCTTTTCCTTACCACCTCTCCTCAGCTTGCCCGTACATCCAGCCCCGACTCCGCGACTACATGGGCAGACAAGTCGTTGACGAGCGCCCACGAGGCGCGGAGGAGGAAGCAAGCGATGCACCTCAGATTCGGACTGTCGCGCGGTGTCTTGACTCGTCGTCTGGCCATCGGCTCGGCAGCGGCCCTGCTGGTCGCGGCCTCGTTCCTGGGCCCGGTTACCGCCCTGGCTGCCCCGCCCGAGCCAACCGTCACGGCCCAACAGGCGAACCCCGAGACGGCGAAACAGGCGGTCGTGGCGCGTCTGGAGCGAGTCTACCAGCGCGAGATCAAGGTTCTGGAAGGGGAGCAGACTCGTCTGGACAAGGCCGCCAACCTGGCGACCAAGATGCGGCAGGTTATAGACAAGCGTAAGGCGGCCAGCAAGGACACCAAGCCGCTGGAGAAGGCACTGGACCAGTTCACGAAGGACGTCGCCAGCGCGCAGGGCCTGCACAACGACGCCCAGTCCATCCTTGGTACCCACGCGGGCTTCGACGCCAGCGGCAAGGTGACCGACGTAGAGCAAGCGCGCAAGACTCTGCGCGACGCCGGCCGGGCCGAACTTCAGTTTCACCGCCAGGCGCTGCTGGCCGTGCTCCACCTGCGCGCGGCTCTCCTCGACTGGCGCATCCAAGTACTGAGTAGCAAGTAGCGGCCGGGGGTCAGCGGCATCTCCGCTCTCGCCCCTCCGTTCGAGCGGCGGGCACGCATTTTGCTCGCCTCTCGTGACCGTCGCAATCGCGCAATCTTGGGGAGGTGGCGAGGAATGGAGCGCGGAAGCAGAGTAGCCCCATACCTGCAGGGCCTGGATTTCCCGGCGACGCGGGACCGGATGATCGGCTACGCCATCGGGCGCAACGCGCCGGAGGACGTGGTGGAGATCCTCCAGAAGCTGCCGGACAGGCAGTTCAACAGCCTGAACAACGTCTGGGACACGCTCGAACAGGACATGGGCTAGGATAGATCAGTAGCAGTACCGAAGCAGCAGCGGCAACCGGCCCTGGAGCGCCGGTTGCCGCTGCTGCTTGTGAGCGATATGGCCGCCAGTTAGAACGTGCCGGGGGCTTTGTCGGGCCGTGGTTGTGGCTCCAGTCGCTTGGTCACGAACTCCACCAGCGCTGGGGCCCCGTCCTCCGTCACCGCGATGGCGCGCTGCAGCGCCGGCACAATCTGGTCGGGCGTTTCCACCCTCTCGGCGTGCCCCCCCACGGCCTTGGCGATAGCTACGTAGTCGCCGCCCAGATCGACCATCGTGAAGCGGTCGCCGAAGCCTGAGCGCTGAATATCCATCACGATGCCCATGGCGCTGTTATTGTAGAGCAGCGTGAGAATGGGGATGCGATGGCGCACGGCGGTCTCGAAGTCGAGCCCCACCATACCAAACGAGCCGTCGCCGATGATGTGGGCCACCAGTTTGTCGGGATGGGCCAGCTTCATGCCCATGGCCGCGCCCAGCGACCAGCCCATCTCGCTCTGCGTGCCCCAGCCGACGAAACCATTGGGGATAATCGCCTCGTAGTGATGGCAGCTGTGCCCGCGCACCCCGCCGGCGTCGTGCGTGAGAATGGTCCGCTGGCGATCGACCAAGTGCATGAAATCCCAGGTGATCCGGAAGGGATTGAGCGGCACCTCGTCGGCGGTCAGTTTGGGCTGCCAGGCGGCGAGCCACTCTGCCTTGGCCTTGGCGATGGCCGCGGCCACCTCCGGCTTGACGCCCCCTTGGCGCTTGGGCAAACGGTCCTCGACGGCGGCGATCAGATCTGCCAGCGCCAGTTTGGCGTCGCCGACCAGGCCAACGTCGGCAGGGTACTGCTGGTTGATGCGCCCGTAATCGGAGTTGATGTGGATCAGTTTGACCCCTTGGGGCCACTTCTGCACGCGGGTGGCCTGGTCGCCGAACGAGTTGCCGATAGCCAATAGGCAGTCAGTCGCTTTGCTGAACTGCAGCGACTGCGGCGTGCCCAACTGCGCCACGGGGAAGCCACCCAGGCCCAGCGACAGCGGGTGGTTCTCGGGAAAGCCGCTCTTGCCGGGCAGGGTGCTCATCACGGGAATGCTCAGCAGCTCCGCCAACCGGAGCAGCTCGGGCGAGGCGCCGGCCTTGAGGACGCCCGCGCCGGCATAGATCAACGGCCGTTCGGCGTTCACCAGCAGTTCGGCCGCGGCCTCGGTGGCCGCCGCCTCGGGGCGGTAGCGGACCCGCGGCACGGGCTGGTAGGAGAAGAGATTGTCGTCGAACTGCTCCAGCATCACGTCCGAGGGCAGCTCCAGCATCACCGGGCCGGGAGGGCCGTTGCGCAGCTGGCTGAAGGCGCGCCGCATCACCTCTGGCACCCGCCGCGGCAAGTTGACCGCGGCTTCCCACTTGGTGATCGTGCGGAAGGCCTCCTGCAGGCGCATCTCCTGGGGAGCTCCCGCGCCCAGGCGGGCGCGCGTGGTTTGACCCAACAGGGCCAGCACCGGCACGGAATCGGCGAAGGACTGCGCCGTGCTGGCAAAGATGTGCGAGGCGCCCGGCCCCATAACGGCCAGGCAGACGCCCGGCTCGCCGCTAACACGGGCGTAGCCGTCGGCCATGTCGCCGGCCACGCGCTCGTGACGGGTGAGGATAGTCTTGATTTCCGGGGCCGCCAGCAGGGCGTCCGAGATCTCCATAGTGGAACCGGAGGTAATGCCGGCCACGAACCGGACCCCCTCCGCCTGCAAGCACTTGACTAGCGCATCCGCGCCTCTCATGAAAGGCCTCCTCTCAGTAGCGACGTAGTCGACTCAGCGTTGCCCCTGTACGGCCTGTACGGCTTCGCCCAGGGTGCCGACGATCTGGTCGATTTCCTCTGATTTGACGATCAAAGGCGGGGCGAAGGTGAGCACGTTCTCCAGCCGAGGCACAGTGGAGCTGTTCTTACCGGCCAGCACGCCCCGCTTCTGCAGCTCGGCCAGCACCTGGTTGACCTTGGCCGCCGGCAGAGGCTCCAGGCCGCCCGGCAGCACGAGCTCCACCCCCCACATCAGGCCCTTGCCACGCACGTCGCCGATCAACGGGAACTTGTCCCGCAGAGCCCGCAAGCCGGCGCCGAAGAGCGCGCCCATTTGGGCGGCGTTATCCACCAGGTTCAGTTCCGCCAGCAGGCGCAGATTCTCCAAGCCGGCAGCGCAGGCCACGGGATGGCCGCCGAAGGTGCTTATCTGGGCATACTCCACGCCGTCGGCCGGCTGGCCCTTGAAGGCATCGAAGACCGCGTCGCTGGCGGCCATCGCGGCGAGCGGCATGTAGCCCGAGCTAAGGCCCTTGGCCATGGTCATGATGTCTGGCGTCACGCCCCAGTTCTGGCCGCCGAACCACGTGCCGGTGCGCCCGAAGCCGGTGATGACCTCGTCGAAGATGAGCAGGATGTCGTACCTGTCGCACAGCTGGCGCACGCGCGGCCAGTAGTCGTCGGGCGGCACGATCACACCGCCGCCGCCGATGATCGGCTCGCCGATCATGGCGGCTATGGTGCTGGGGCCCTCGAACTCGATGGTTTGCTCCAGCTCCGCCAGTAGCCGGTCCGTAGCTTCGCTGGGCGAGAGGCCGGCAAAGAGCCGGAAGGTGTCGGGTGGGCTGATGTGCACGTAACCCGGCAGCAGCGGCTCCACCCGTTCCTTGCGGCCCACCTGGCCCGTGGCGCCCAGCGCGCCCAGCGTCCAGCCATGGTAGCCGCGATAGCGGGCGATGACCTTGGAGCGATTCTCCCGAGGGTGACGCTGCCGCTGGGCCTGACGAGCGACCCGCAGAGCATCCTCCACGGCCTCAGAGCCGGAGTTGAGGAACTGCACGTGTCTGAGGCCGGCGGGCAAGAGGCCAACCAGCCTCTCCGCCAGCCGCAGTGCTGGCGGTGAGGGACGGGTGAGTGGGGTATAAGGTAGGCGGAGCATCTGCTCCGCCGCCGCCCTGACGATCCGTTCCTCGCCGTAACCGACGTTGACGCACCAAATGCCGGCCATGGCGTCGATGTACTCCCTGCCTGCGGAGTCGACGACACGTACGCCTTTGCCGGAAACAATGACGAGGGGACGTTGCTGACTAGCGTGCTGGGTAAGAGGTCGCCAAAGGACGTCCAGGTCCCAATCGGGACGGACCATATTGCCGGACAACACGGTTCCTCCACAATAGGCGGCCGGTGGCCGCCAAACAAGTGCCTGTCGGGCAGTGTAACATCCCTGCGGGGCCGCTGCAACGGCAGCAAGCCGGCTGTCGAGTCGGTGCGCCCTCTCCGGCGCCCGTCGTTCGTGCTAGAATAGCCGCTACCGATGAGCAAGGTTAGACAGCAGTACCTGCAACTCAAGAAGCGCTACCCCAACGCCATCCTGTTCTTCCAGTTGGGCGACTTTTACGAGACGTTCGAAGAGGACGCCAGGGTCGTGTCCGCGGTGTGTGGCATCGCCCTCACCGGGCGAGAAATGGGCCACGGGCATCGCTGGGCGCTGGCCGGCGTGCCCGTGCACGCGGCCGACAACTACGTGGCGAAGCTGCTCCGCGCCGGCCATCGGGTCGCGATGTGCCAGCAGATCGAGGCCGGTGAGGCCGAGGTGCGTCAGATCACCACGGAGCAGGGTATCGCCGCCCGCGCGGTGATGCGGGTAGTGACGCCGGGCACGGTTGTCGAGCCGAATCTCCTCGAGGACCGCGCCAACAACTACCTCGCCGCCGTGGCCGCCGATCGCCAACGAGTGGGCCTGGCGTATGCCGACATCACCACCGGCGAGTTCGCGGTCACCCAGTTGGGCGATGGCGCCTGGCAGCAAACGTTGCGGGCAGAACTGGAGCGCCTGCGCCCGGCCGAGGTGTTACTGCCCACCACCACGCGCCGGCCCGGCGGGCGGGAGCCCTCTGCGGTCGAGATGGCGTTGGCCGAGCAATTGGCAGGCCACAACGCGATGCCCTTTGAGGACTGGCACTTTGCCGCGGATACCGCGCGGGAGGCCCTCGTCGGCCACTTCGGGGTCAGCTCACTGGAAGGCTTCGGCTGTGCCGGCCAGCCGGCGGCCATCCGGGCGGCCGGGGCGCTCCTCCAGTATCTACAGGAGACGCAGCGGTCCGCCCTGACCCGTCTGGCCGAACTGCGCACTTACAGCACCGGCGCTTACATGGCGCTCGACGGCGCCACTCGCCGCAACCTGGAGATCACGCAGGCCGGACGCGCGGGTGGCACCCAGGGCTCGTTGCTGGCGGTGCTTGACCTGACCGCGACCCCCTTGGGGGGGCGTCTACTGCGCCGCTGGCTGGGCCAGCCGCTGCTGGAGCTGCGGCGCCTGCAGGCGCGGCAGGACGCCATCGAGGAGCTGGCGGCGGACTCCGTCCTGCGGGGCCGGTTAGTGGCGGCGTTGCGGGGAGTGGGCGATCTGGAACGGCTGCTGGGGCGGGTGGCCCAGCATCTGGCAGGACCGCGAGAACTGGTGGGGCTGCGCCGCGGCCTCGGCGGCGTGGCGGCCTTGCAGGCGCTGCTGGCTAGTGGCGCCCGGGAGGGCGGCAGAATCGCCCTCCTCGCCAGCCAACTGGACGAGTTCGCCGACGTCGGCGCGCTGGTGGACCAGGCCATCGTGCCCGAGCCACCGGCCAACTTAAGCGACGGCGGGGTGATCGCCCCGGGTTTCGCGGCCGAGCTGGACGCTCTGCACGCGGCCACGGCCGACGCCCGCCGCTGGGTGGCGGAACTGGAGGGCGTGGAGCGGGAACGCACCGGCGTCCGGACGCTGAAGGTCGGCTACAACAAAGTATTTGGCTACTATATCGAGATCACCAAGGCGAACGTGGAGGCTGGGCTGAGCGAGCAGCTGCGCCGAGAGCTGGAGCAGCGACTGCAGGCGGAGCCGGCGCTCGCCCAGCGATCGCAACCGCGTACCACGCAGGAGTACCTCGAAACCTACCGCGGCTTCGTCCGCAAGCAGACGCTGGTCAACGGCGAACGCTACGTCACGGAGGAGCTGAAGGACAGGGAACGACTCATCCTTAGCGCCCAGGATAGGATGCAGGAGATCGAGACCCAGGTCTTCCGCGAGGTCTGCGACCAGGTAGCGGCGCAGGGCGAGCGCATCGGCCGGGCGGCGCAGGCCGTGGCGCGTCTGGACGTCTTCGCCGCCCTGGCCGAAGTCGCCAGCCGCCACGGCTACGTCAGGCCCGAGTTGGACGAGGGTCAGGATGTCGAGATCGAGGCGGGCCGCCATCCCAGCGTAGAGCTGGCCTTGCCGACGGGGGCCTTCGTGCCTAACAATTGCCATCTCAGCAACGAGGGGGCGCAGCTGGTCATCCTCACCGGCCCGAACATGGCCGGCAAATCGACCTACTTGCGCCAGGTGGCCCTGATCGTCCTGCTGGCCCAGATCGGCAGCTTCGTGCCGGCGCGGCGGGCAAAGATAGGCCTGGTGGACCGCATCTTCACGCGCGTGGGGGCGCAGGATGACATCGCCACGGGCCAGAGCACGTTCTTGGTTGAGATGGCGGAGACGGCCACCATACTTAATCACGCCACGTCGCGCAGTCTGGTGGTGTTGGACGAGGTAGGACGCGGCACCAGTACCTTCGACGGCATGGCCATCGCGCGGGCGGTGGCCGAATACATCCACAACCACCCTCGCCTGGGCTGCAAGACCCTTTTTGCCACTCACTACCACGAACTGACGGAACTGGAGAAGTACCTGCCTCGAGTGCGCAACTGGCGCCTGGACGTGCTTGAGGAAGGGGGGCAAGTGACCTTTCTGCACCGGGTCGTGCCCGGGGCGGCCGACCGCAGCTACGGCATTTATGTCGCCAAGTTGGCCGGCATACCGAAAGCCGTCACCCGCCGGGCCGAGGAGTTGCTGCGCGAGCTAGAGAACGGCGACCGCCGACCGGGCCAGCGCGAGTCCCGCCGTCCCCCCGGCCTGGCCGAGGGCGCCGGCCAGCTGCAGCTCTTTGGCGAGCCGCACCCGGCGCTGCTGGAATTGCAGGGACTGGACGTGTTAGCCCTCAGCCCACTGGAAGCGCTGACTCGTCTCTTCGAGCTGCAGCAGAAGGCAAAGGAGCAGAGCTGATGTCGATCCGCCTGCTGGCGCCCGATGTCGCCGCGCTCATCGCGGCCGGCGAGGTGATTGGCCGGCCCGCCGACGCCGTCAAGGAGCTGGTGGAGAACGCCATCGACGCCATTTTCGCCCGCCCCGGCACGGGGCTGCCGCTCGGCCGGGTCCAGGTGGAAGTGCGCGAGGGCGGAGCGCTGCTGATCAGAGTGACCGACGACGGCTGCGGCATCGCGGGCGACGAGCTGGCGCTGGCGGTGCAGCGGCACGCCACCAGCAAGATCGAGAGCGCGCGGGACTTGGCCGCCGTGGGCACGCTGGGCTTCCGGGGAGAGGCCCTGGCCAGCATCGCTCAGGTGGCGCACTTGAACGTCGTCAGCAAGCGCGCGGACGAGCCAGCAGGGTCGTTCATCGCCCTGGCGGGGGGAGCGATCACCAGCCAAGGGCACCGCGCCTGGGGCGGCGGCACCAGCGTCTCGGTGCGCAATCTGTTCTTCAACGTGCCGGCGCGGCGGCAGTTCCTGCGCGGCGCCGCCAGCGAGACCGCATACGTCGCTCACCTGATCTGCCAGTACGCCCTTTGCTACCCGGAGATCCAGTTCACGCTGGAAACCGAAGGCAGGGTGGCCTTCCGTGCTCCCGGTAGCGGCCGGGTGGAGGACGCCATAGCCGCCGTCTACGGCGTCGACGCCTTGCAGCAAATGGCCGCGGTGATTCCGGCGGAGGTGGCGCTGGGGGAAGACGCGCCCGGCATCGCCGTCAGCGGTTACGCCGGCCAGCCCTCGCTTAGCCACGCCAATCGCAGTCACATCTCGCTTTTCGTCAACCGGCGTTGGGTGCAGAACCGCGCCCTCGTCTTCGCGGTGGTCGAGGCCTACCACGACCTGCTGCCCCCAGGGCGCCATCCCGTCGCCGTGCTCAACCTGACCCTACCGCCGGGCGAGGTGGACGTCAACGTGCACCCCACGAAGGCGGAGGTGCGTTTTGCCCGGGAACGGGCGGCCTTCGGCCAGGTGCAGCGGGCGGTGCGCGGCGCGCTCGCCGCCAGCGTGCCCGTGCGCGAATTGGCCGCCCGGCCCGCTCCCGTCACAGCTTTCGACTCTCTTGAGGAACAACAAGAGCTCTCTTTCGCGGATCCGACGCACACGGCTTTCTCACCCGGGCAAGCGGTGGCGCCAGAGCCCGCCAGCGTGGGCGGGAGACGCCTGCCGCTGCTGCGGGTCATTGGCCAGGTGGGCAGCGCCTTCGTGGTGGCGGAGGGACCCAGCGGCCTTTACCTTATCGACCAGCACCGCGCCCACGAGCGAGTGCTCTACGACCGGCTTGCTCGCGAGGGAAGAAACAACGCAGTCGATAGGCAGCTGCTGCTAGAGCCGCTGCCGCTGGAACTGACGCCCAGGCAGACGGCGCTGGTAGAGTCCAAACTTGCGGCTCTGGCCCAATGGGGACTGCAGCTGGAGCCCTTCGGCGAGCGCACCTATCTGCTGCGCGCCATGCCCGCTTTCCTCAAGGGCAGCGACCCCAAGGCCACGGTGCTGGAGATCGTCGACGAGCTGGCCGAGGAGAAAGCCGCCGGCGATTGGCAGGAGCGAGCGCTCATCTCCCTGGCCTGCCATGGAGCTGTGAAGGCGGGGCAGCCTCTGGCGCTGGAAGAGATGCGCCAGCTAATAGTACAGTTGGAGCAGTCCCCGCTGCCGCAGACCTGTCCCCACGGAGCACCGACGATGGTGCACCTCAGCCAGGCGCAGCTGGAAAAGGAGTTCCTGCGCCGGTAGAAGTCGGGTCCACCACAAAGGTCACAGGGAGCACACAGATATGACGTGCTCAGACCAGGGCACGGTTACTTCGCAACTCCGTGGTCTCTGTGCTCTCTATGGCAGTCTCGAGCCCCTAGATGCCTTCGCCGGGACCCTTGCTAGCCGGGGGTTCGCCCTCGCGCTCGATCACGACCTCGACCCTGGCCACGAGGCCGGCGATGGCCACGAGTGCCGCCAGCATTGGCGCCAGCCAGAGCGTTACCACACCGCCGAGGACGCCCGCCGTCAGCGGGATGTCGAGCAAGGCGCGCCCCTCCTGCTTGATGACCAGCCGGCGCACGTTGCCCTGGCCGACCATCTCCTGCACTCGCCCGACCAACTGGTCAGCGGCAACTTCGATGTTCTCAGTCCAGCGACGCTTCCCTTCGCCCCCCGGAGGCGGTGTATTCATGTTGTCCGACATGGTAAAGCCCTCCAATACATTCGCTTGCCCACTGCAAATATAACAGATACAGCTGCCAAATGCAGACAGGCCGTGTCTCGCTCGCCGTGGCTGCCGGGCGACGCGGAACAAGTCCTGCTGCTTTACCCGGCGTTGGGGCAGGAAGCGAACCGCGCCGGTTCGCGTCGCAGCCGCAGCCAATACGCGCAGGGAGGTTCACCCGTGGCACGCAGCGAGTACACCATCCCGATTTCCGGACGGACCGATTGGGACCGGGCGACGATCTTCCAGGACGAGGACGGATGGTACTACTGCCCGCGCCGCGCCGACCCGCACGGCGAGGAGATGGAAGAAGATTCCGTGGGACCTTTTGCCAGCCCCGGGGAGGCTGAGCGCAAGGCACGCGAGTGGTTCATTCCGCCGCCCAGCGACCCCGATACCGATTAGACCCCGACACCGCCCGAAGGAGATGAACTTGGAGAGAGAAGAACGGGTCGTGCCCGTGGACGGTCGCCACGGCTGGGACCACGCCTCCATCTTGCAGCGCGACGACGGCTGGTACTATAAGCTCTGGAGCATGGATCCAGCGGTGCCGGCCGAAAAGCCCGTGGACCCGTACGACACCGCGGAGGAGGCCGAAAGGCGGGCGCAGGGCGACCCTAAGCCGCCCATCGGCTGGAAGGACAGATACTGAGAGGCTGTATCGCGGAGAGCGGGGCCGGCCGGCGTGCCGGCCCCGCGGTCGAACCCTAAACCCTCAAGAACGAGTGGGCATAGATGATCTTGTTGGCCAGTATCTGCCAGGTCTTGAAGATCTCCACCTGCTCCTGGTCGCTCATGTCAACCGCCGCCGGGTCCAGATCCTCCATCGCGGCAACCGCATCGTAGAGGCTGACCAGCAATTTGCCCTTGGCCGTGCTCTCGTCGCGCTTCTCGACTATCCGCGCCCAATCCAGCAGTTCGTGGTCGAGCGGATCGACGATGGCCGCGTCCAGCCCGGCGCCCAGGCACATCACCAGCATCACGCGGTTGATCAGGCCGCGCACCTCGTTGGGCGAGCCGTTGGAGACGTTGCTGAGGCCGACGATAGACTTAGCCGGCGGGTCGGAGAGCTGTCCGAAGATGCGTACGGCTTCCACCGTTTGCATCACGCCCGGCTGATCCGCCGAGACCGGCAGGGTGAGGGGATCGAGGAAAATGCGCTCGGTGCCGATGCCGGCTTCCGCCGCGGCGGCAATCAGGTCCAGCGCCACCGCCGCGCGCTCTGAAGACTCGTTCGGGATGCCCTTGTCGGTCAGAGTGAGGGCGACCAGATCGGAGTTGTACTCAGCCGCCAGGCCGACCATGGCTTGCATGCGGGCGGCCTCCGCCGAGGCCGAGTTGAGCACTGGCTTGACCTTGCACAGCTTGAGACCCGCCTCCATCGCCACGGCATTAGTCGTATCAAGGGACAGCGGCACGTCCGTCACCGCCTGCACCGCCGGCACTAGCCACTCCATAATCGCCGGGCCCTGTTTCTTAGAGGGGCCGATGTTCAAGTCAAGGATATGGGCTCCGGCCTTCACCTGATTGAGCGCCATTTCCTGGATTAGCTGCGTGTCTCGGCCCTCGAACGCGGCCTTCACCTTGGGGGAGATGATGTGAATCCTTTCGCCAACGACCAGCATGTCTAGCCTTACCTCCTCGTTCTAACTTAGCTATTGGCTGCCGGCGGGCCTCGGCGTCCGCGGGCCAAGCGCCTGCAAGCGCTCTCGCACGGTCGGGAACGCGTCCAAATTGGTGTGGGGAAGGAACAGCGCCGAGACGTAGTGGTCCATATAGGACGGATGGACGCTCAACTCAACGTAGGTCAACTTGCCGACGATCTCGTCGGCGCGCTGCAGCATATCCCGCGAGAGCGCCATCAGCTTGGCACCCAGGAGGGAGCTGTTGCCGACGAACTTGATGCGTTCGTAGGGCACGTCGGGGAGCAGGCCCAGGGCCACGGCCTTATCCGCGCGCAAGTAGCGCCCGAAGGAGCCGGCGATGAGTATCTCCTCCACGTCGGCCAGGTTGAGGTCGACCGACTGCACCAGCAACTCGGCCGCGGCGTAAATTGCCCCTTTGGCGCGCAGCAAGTTGTCTATGTCGACCTCGGTGAAAACGATATCGCGCTTGATGGCGGTGTGTTCGGCCCAGACCAAGACGTACTCCCCGCCTCGTTCGCCCTGGCGCACCCGCGCCGTGGGCAGGCCCTGGTTGAACTTGCCCCGCTTGTCGACGGCGCCGTTAAGGAAGAGCTCGGAGAGCAGGTCGATGAGGCCGCTGCCGCAGATGCCCAGAGGCCGGCGGTTGCCGATGGTCAAGATCATCGGCTCCAGGGTATCGGGGTTGATCCGCACCTGCTCGATGGCGCCGCTGGTAGCCCGCATGCCGTATTGAACGCCGCCACCCTCAAACGCCGGCCCGGCCGAGCAGGCGCAGGCCAGCATCCAGTCCGCGTTGCCGATAACCATCTCCGCGTTGGTGCCAACGTCGATGAAGAGGGTCAGATGCTCGGCGTTGAACAGCCCGGAGGCCAGTACGCCGGCAGTGATATCGCCGCCCACGTAGCTGGCTACGCCGGGCGCACAGTGCAGCTTGACGCCCTCCGGCAGACCCAGCCCCAGCTCCCGCGCCTCCACCCAGGGGAAATGCGTGCTGGCAGGCGTATAGGGGTCGAGCCGGATGTAGCGTGGCTCGATGCCCAGGAACAGATGGGTCATCGTGGTGTTGCCGGCCAACGAGACGTGGCTAATCATGGAGGCCGATACGCCGGTCTTGCTCAACAGATCCTGAATCAGGCCGTCGATCGTGGCCACGGCCGCCTTCTGCAACTTGGCGAGGCCTTCGGCTTTGCTGGCGAAGATAATGCGTGAGATCACGTCCTCGCCGTAGCTCACCTGGGAGTTGTAGTCCGAAGACTGACTCACCGTCTCGCCCGTGCGCAGATCGAGCAAGGCCACGCTGACCGTCGTCGTGCCCAGGTCGACGGCCAGAGCGTACTGCTGCTGAGAGGTGTCGCCCGGCTCCACCGTCACGATCTCCAACCGATCGGACGGCGCCAGCACGCCGCAGGTGACCTGCCAATCCTGGGCACGCGCCACCGAAGGCAGCTCTTTGAGGGCACGGAAACTGAGCTCGACGCTGCTCTCGCCGGTGACGCGCGCCAGCTCGCGGCGCAGGCGGTCGGCGTCCGGGGCGGCATCGGCCAGACTGGGCGGCTCGGGGCTGATGAAGACCTTCTGCGCCGGCGGGTCCAGGTTCCAGTGAGGTAGGCGCGCCTCCCAATCGTGCGCCGCCAGGGTCGTGCCCACTGCCGGGGCGGCGGCCTCGCGGTCCAGCACCCGCCTATCGCCGATTTGCGATTCGAGCGGCACGCGCACGGTAACGTCACTGACGACCGTGCTATGGCAGGCGAGCACGTAGCCCTGCTGGCGCTCGGCGGCACCAAGGTGTTTGTGCGGGCGCTCTTCGACGGCGCCCTCCTCGATCACCACCCGGCACTTGCCGCAGGTGCCCGAACCGCCGCAACTGGCATTGATATGTACGTCGGCGCCCATCGCCAGCCGGAGCAGGTTGTCGCCGCGCTCCGCCAGGACGCGGCGGTTGGACGGCAGAAAGGAAACGGTGAACCGCTCAGTCATGTCTAGAACTCATCCCTACGGGAAACGGGTAATGGTAGGCGAAGGATCGCCATGTCGTGGGTCATCCCATCCGGCGTCATGAAGTAGTCGCGGTAGTGAGCCTCCAGCGTGAAGCCGAGCTTCTGGAAAGCCTTCACCACTTGCGTCTGCTCGACCACAATTTCGGCCAGCAACTGCTGCAGGCCAAACCGCTTGCCCAGTTCGGTAATCTCCTCCAACATCTTGGTGCCCAGGCCGCGCCGGCGGTACTCCGTGGCCAGGAAGATGCGCACCCGGCCAATGTGACGGGTTGGCCCGAAATGGAAATGAAGCGTCGCCTGGCCCACCAGACGCTCATCGACGCACGCGACGATCGGCAGTACTCTGGAGTAGTCGAGGTTGTCGATCCAGGAGGCGACGACGTCCCTATCGCGAACATCGTCCTTGAGGTACATCACGTCCTCTTCGGTCGCCCCGGCAAACATCCCGAGCAGCTTCGTCCTGTCCTCCGGCAGCAAGGGGCGGAGCAGCGCGCGGGTGCCATCCGCCAGCCGCACTACTTTGCGGTACTTGGGCAAGTTCAGCAGCAGCAGCGAGCTCATTGGAAAACCTCCTTGGCCTGTCCTGGTACTACCGTTCCACCAGCCACCGCCCCACCTCCTCGACTTTGCGGTAGATGGCCGAATCCCCAGCCACCTGGACCAGCGGCTCGCCCCGCGCGTCCAAGTCGGCTATGCCAGGGTCAAGGGCTACAGTGCCGAGATACTGCGCCGGTAGCCTGGCCACGAAATCGCCAAGCGACGAGGGCAGGTCGCCGCTCGTTCGGTTGATGACCAGGAAGGAACGGCTAACCTTGGTCTTCAGCTCTTTGACAAGGTCCAGGACCCGCTCCACGGCGGTCAGGCCGCGAATCGTCGGGTCCGAAACCAGCAGGAGGGAGTCGACGTCACGGGTAGTGCGCCGGCTGAGGTGCTCCAGACCAGCTTCGTTGTCGATGACGAGATAGTCGTAGTTCTTGGAGAGGCGGTCCACGATCACGCGCAGCATGTTATTGGCCGCGCAGTAGCAGCCTGGCCCTTCAGGCCGCCCCATGGCCAGAAGGTCCACCCCCGGGCCCTCGACCAGCGACTCTTGAATCTGGTACTCCAGGTAGTCCTGTTTGGACATCCCTGGCTCGAGGCTGTTGCGCCCGACCTTGCCCAGCAGCTCTTCGCGAATCTCACCCACGCTGTGGGCCAGCGGCAAACCGAGGGCCTGGTTCAGGTTTGAGCTCGGGTCCGCGTCGATCGCCAGGATGGTGCCGTCGCCGCGCTCACGTAGATAGCGAACTAGCAGAGCGGCGATGGTGGTCTTGCCGGTGCCGCCCTTGCCCGCCACGGCAATGCTTGTACCCAATCGGTCCCCCAATCTAGGTCTCGGGGACCCTCACCCTGACCCCCTTCCGCAGGGAGGGCGGCCAACGACCCTTCCCCCTGAGAGCGGGAACGGCTGGGTGGGGGCCGGATGCTGTTGCTGGCGGCAGTTGGACGGCCGCCGCCAGAAGTGCAGCTATCTCTTGCCCACTATCGTCGGCCAGGTGCGCCGCAGGTAGGGACTGATGTCCACGGCCTCGCGAGGGCCCACCAGCGCCTTCCAGCCGGGTAGCTCCTCTTCCACTTCTCCGGAGAGGGTGGAAACGTAGCCCGGCAGAACGATGTAGCGGTGTGAGACCTTGTCGGCGATTCCGCACGCCTTGACCGTTTTGGCGATCTTCTCGGCGTCGAACTTGCCGGCCGCCCAGGCTGTGAGAACGGAGAGGCCTTCGGCGTCGGACACGATCAGGTAGGTCGGCACGCCACTGGCCTCGACCTCGCCCGCCACGCTGAAATAAGTGATGGAGAAGTTGGTGGTCACCAGTACCGGCGAGTTCTGATCGACCTCACCGAAGGCGTAGATCTCCGGCTTCACCTGAATAGGCTTCTGCGGGTCGGTATAGATGTTCAGGCGCAGGGTCAGCAAGGCATAGATACTGGCCGGGTCGAAATGATCCAGAACGATGAAGCCACCGTACTTCATGACCTGCTGGCCGGCGAAGGCGGTCTCTTCCTCGGCCGAGGCGGCAGCCTCGCCTGGGAAGCCGATGAGCGGATAGCCCACCAGGCGCAGGTTCTTGCGCAGCGCCAGGCGCCTTAGCTGAGTGAAGGCAGCGAGATTGGCGGCGGCACTGCGGGCACCCGGATCGAGCACGATGTCGGCCACTCCGGCCTTGGTCACCTGCTCGGCCAGAGAGGCCAGAGCGCTGAGACTGCCCGCCTCGCGAACGGCCAGCGGGCAGGAATGCTTCTTGGCCAGCTCGACCATCGCCTGCCAATTCTCGGCATCGGCGGCGTAGATCAGCGGCTTGCGGTCGGCGACCGCGGGCAAGGCCGCGGCCATGGCCGCCGGGTCCTTGCTCAGCAGGATCAGCGCACCGTCGCACGCCTGGGCCACGTCCTGTACGGCTGCGGCAAACGTAGCCGCGTCGCCGGAGGCGTTCTCCACAGCCACGCCCGCCGCGGCCATCTGCAGGCCCACGCGCTCTACCTTGTAGTCGGCGATGGTCTTGGCCGCGGCCGCGGCGTCCGCCTGGTTATCCTTCACCCGCGCGAAGATGCCGGGCGCGTGGTAGAAGGTCTTGTCGTGGCGGAACATGACCGTCTCGTTGCCGACCTCTAGCTTCTGGTCGCCCACGCCCACGGTGACGAGGCGAATCGGCGGCGCCGAGGCGGCGTCGAGCGCCTGCTTGGCCGCGTCGGAGACGTAGGGGCAAGCGGACAGCTCTGCCTGCTTGGCCGCGAGTTTCATCGCGAAAGCCAGGCAGGTGGGCATGCCGCACTCTTTGCAGTTTGTCTTGGGCAGTTGCTTGTATATCTCTAGACCACTAAGCCCCACTGTGCAATCTCCTTCCGGCCTACCGGCCCATCAACTTGGCGATGACGCCGTTGATGATGCCGATGGAATTGGGGTGCCGCAGCACGACGATGTCGCTGCCTGCCTCCAGCATGCTGGTGGCGGTCAGCATCTCCCAGGAGAGGCCGCGCTTGGCCAGGTCGCCCCAGGCCTCGGGCACGCCCTCGGCAGCCTTGGCTTCCTTCTGGCGCCAGGCCTCCTCGCCGACCGTGTTGATCAGCGGCAGCTGGGTCATGCGGTCGCCCTGCAGGGCGCCAAAGCGCAGGCGCTCCATCACGCTATAGGTGTACTCGATGCCGTAGCCGAGGCCGCCGGTAGTGGGGTCCATCAGGATGCGGTCGAGCGGCAGCCCCATGTCGCTCATCAGGATATTGAGTTGCTTCTGCATGTTGACGTCGATGGGGGCGCGACCTATTGCCACGTGACCGTTGCCCAGGCAGGCGGCGACGATTGTGCGGTAGTTGCTCTGTTCGCAGAGGCCTAGCGCCAGCCGCTCACCGGCGGACGCCTCCGCCACCGCCACGAGCACGTCGTTGTCCTTCTCCGCCTGGCCGGGGCCATATACCAGCAGGGGGAGGTCTACAGCGGCCAGCACGCGCTTAACCGTGGCCGCGGCCTCGGCCGGCGAGGCGTTCTGGCCATCAGGGTCGGTGCTGCGCAGCTTGAGGGCGATGAGCTTGGCGCCCAGAGCGGCCGCTTGCTGCGCCCAGACGACGGGGTCCTTGACCGCGTTGCCCCAGGCCTCCAGCAAGACCGGGGACCAATCCGCCGGCTCGACGTCCCAGACTTCGGCCGCTACCACGGGCTGGTTGGGGATGCCACCCTCGAAAGTGAGGAAGGGCAAGGTCGTCTCACCACCAACGGTGACCGTGCCGGCTCGGGAGCCGCCCTCTTCTTTGGTGGCACCGAGCTTGACCTCGATGACCTTCCCGGCCCACTTCTCGGTCGGCACTTCGACTGTCACTGGCATGCACGTCTCTCCTTCAATTGGACTTAAACGCACACCTAGGGAGGCGTTTCTCTGTTTGCCACTGGTAAGGGCCGGCACGGCAGTCACCACCGCGTCGGCCCTTGCCGCCAATCCGTGAAACTGGCCAGCGTTTGCCGGCCGCGACCATCCTTAGAACATCGGGTCCATAGTCAGTGCTGGATGCCCACGCTCCTCCAGGACGGCCAACAGCTCCTCGACGCTCGTGGCGACCGTCTCGTCGGCGATCTTGTCCATCAAATCGGGCTCGCCGATGGACGAGAACATCGTCTGCAGATCTTCGCGCATCGAGTCCTTGAGCACCGAGGACATCCAGACGATCCGCCTGTGACCGCCGTCCGCCGGAATGAACTTCTTGCTGGTAAGGTAATACTTGCCGACGCCCATCATACCCGGCGTCTGTAGGCCGCCGCCGGCCAGTCCGGCGAGAGTGGAGAACGTCATGCCAGCCGGCGACATGCTCGGGTCCTCGCGCGAGAGCACCATCACGCCGTTCGCCTCAGGGATAAGCATTATTATGCACTCGAAGCAGCCACAAGAGGTCATCGGCGCATCCATCATCGTGTAGAGCGTGAACCGGCTGACGCTCTGGTTGGAATGCCGGTAGACGAAGTCGTTGACGTTGTCCCACTCGCCCCTCACCGGATCGACGCACATGCCCTTGGGAACCGGCTGGTTGGGCCCGGTTGGGTTGATCTGGTGCGAGGCTTTGCAGTCAAGCCAGTTGTAGGCGCCGCAGAGGCCGACGCGCTCCGGATTGATTATGCAGACGTGGTTGGGAGCGAACGATTGGCAGAGGGTGCAGGAGTAGTAGGTATCCACCGACTCGTCGGTGAGACCTGCCACCCGCTCGTTGCGGTCGCGGTAGGCGGCCTGCGCCAGCGCCATGGTCTTCTCGACCTCGGCCTTGCCGGTGTACAGGGTGACCTGCACCTTGTCGACGATGGCCGAGAACTCGGAGAGCATGCGGGCGATGACGATTTCGCCCAGGTGGCGGATGTCGAAGCCCTTCGCGACCGCGGTCTTGGAGATGCGAATCCAGGTTATGTCGCGCTGGCCGATGTGCTGTACGCCCTCCGCGCCATTGACGAAGTGGTGAATCTGGCGCTCCAGCACCGGCTCGAAGTCCTTCTGCATCTTGCGGCCGGCCACGTCCACGACGATGCCCAGCGGCAAGGCTCCGCCGTCGGCGACGCCGTCAAGGCCCGGCCCCACGACCGTGATCTTGCCCGGCTCCACCTGATCCGGGTCGAGCATACGCAGATACTCGAAGCAGGAGCTGGCACGGCCGCCGAACTCGATGCGCATCGCCTCGCGCCGCACCCGCTCGCCCTCGAACGCCGAGCCGTAGGCCACAGGTATCGGCACCTTGCTGATCTTGACCTTGACCCCGCGCACCTCGATGCACTTCTGCACCAGCTTCTCGGCGCGCTCCAGGTCGTTGGCCCCCGGAATCTCGTCGAACGGCATGCTCACGACGTGCTCGTACTGGGTGACGCCGGTCGGCAGAATGTTGGGGATCAGCGTGTCCGCGATAGTCGGGAAACCGTAGCTGATGGCGCCGGCAGCGGTGGCATATTTAAGGTCATCAACCTCGCCCAGGGCTAGCACAAAGGCGAATACGCGGTACTTATTGTAGAGCAGGAGGTCCCGCGCCTGGCCGGCCTTCATGCCGCCGAAGGTCAGCGCGGAGCGCATGGCGAAGCCCAGGGCGTAAATGGCGGAGATCGTGTCCCTACCGAAGGGGACGGTGTAGGTGTCGTAGCCCAGCTGCACGCCCTCTTCCAGCAGCTGGTCGATGATGCTGCGACCGTTCACGTTGCCGCTGAGGAAGACGAGGATGCCTCGCTGCTGCAGCTCGCGCACGATCTTGACGGCCACTTCGTTGGATTTGGCGGCGCCGACGATGGCGGCGAAGCCGGGCATGCGGCCGTCCACCAGCTGAATACCCCAGGAGCGCAGCTGCACGTCGTCGATGGGTCCGTTGAGGGTATAGAGTCCACTGTCATCGGCGCCTTCGACGTCCGTTCCCGCCTGTATCTTCTGAGGCTCTTCGCCACGCACGAAGCGAATGCCTTCGATCGCCTCTTCGGCCAAGAGCGTGGCCACGCCACTGTCCAGCGTCTCGCCCAAGTAGGGGAGCCAGAGCCGCTGCTGGGGCACCGGATGGAGCAGCTCTTTGGCGTGCTTGATCACCGGGCGAAGGTCGGCCAGTCTCTCCACCCGGTGCCCCATGAAGCCGAGGGTAACCGGGAGGTAATATGCCGTGTTAGGGAAAGCAACGGGCTTATCAGGACCGTATGCCGCGATAGCTGCTTCCAGCTCCTGGCTGGCTTGAGCTACGACGCCGTTAGCTCCCCTAATTGCGGCCGCCGCAATTAGCCTGGACATCTGCCACTATCCTCCTTGCTTCGCGACCCTTGTCCGCGCCGGTCTAGGCGGCACGTGGGACCACGATGGCTAGGCTTGAGCCACCAAGCCCGCGTGGCCGCCGGCATTATAGCACGGGGGTTGGGGGAAGTAAACGCAGTTACAGATGTCCTGCCTGTCCGGCTCGCTGCTGGCCGCCTTGACAAGGCCCGGCGGCCGATGGCATACTGCCGCAGGAGGCAGGACGATCGACGACCAAGCTCTGCCCGGGGAACTGGGCAACGACATAGCCGCCGTGCTCATCGACCGCGAGCAGCTTCAGGAACGGGTTCGTGAGCTCGGCGCCGCCATCTCTCGCGACTATGCCGGACGAGCGCCCCTCCTGGTCGGCGTTTTGCGTGGTACCGTCGTCTTCCTGGCCGACCTCATGCGCGCCATCGACCTCCCGGTCGCCGTGGACCTCATCGCCATCTCCAGCTACGGCCCCTCGACGCACGACTCGGGCGTCGTCCGCTTCACCAAGGACCTGGATGAGTCGGTGGAGGGGCGCGACGTGATCCTGGTCGAGGACATAGTGGACACCGGGCTGACGCTGCGCTTCATTCTGCGCAACCTGCGCGGCCGCAAGCCGGCCAGCCTGGCCATCTGCGCCTTGCTGGACAAGCGCGTGCGCCGACTGGTGGACGTGGACCTGCAATACGTCGGCTTCGAGATCCCCGATGCCTTCGTCGTCGGCTACGGGCTCGACTACCGCCAGACCTACCGCAACCTGCCTTTCATCTGCGTCCTCAAGCCCGAGGTGTACGGGGGCTAACGAGCGCCCTGCGGACCAGCTGTAGAGCCGGAGCGGACTGAAGTCCGCACTACGAACAAAGACGGGCCATGCTTGTAGTGCGGACTTCAGTCCGCTCTCTCGTACCCGCCCTACTACGAACGGCAGACGCTTGCAGTAGGGCGCCTGCGCGCCCCCGTTGATATCCTACTGGTAGACCAACCTGCCCTCGACCCCTCGCCGCACGTTCTGGTTGTTGCGGAAGTACTCCTCCAACGCGTCCTGCATGCGAGTGCAGACCACCTTGGACGGCCCCAGGCGGACGAGCTCGTCGGGATTGATGGCGAAGAACTTCTGACTACTGCGGGCGTGGTAGCCGGGCATGGCGACGGTGTAAGTCTTACCGTCCGCTACCGGCTGGCCCGCCACGCTCAGCGATTGCAGGCCGCGGACGCCCTCGTCGTACACGGCCCGAACCCCGGCGTTTACCTGATAGCACTCGCCCTCGCCCGTGCGGTTCTCCGGCCGCATCCAGTGGTTGAACATTTGCTTCAGATCGGCGCCAGTCACGTGGAAGCGGGTGATCGTGTCCTGGAAGGGGAAGCAGCCGACGAAGTTGCCCAGGGTCACAATCGGCCCCAGCTCCGCCGAGCGGATGGCGCCGCTGCCCATCAGCATGACGTCCGACCCGGCGCCCGCCGCCAGGGCGTCGGCCACTAGATTGCCGAGCGGTGTCTCCACTTCGCGGCGCGGGTGCGCCAGCTTCTCGGCGAACTTGCAGAGGATGGTGTTGTACTTGCGATCGACGACGTCTTTGAAGGAATCGACGTAGCGCTGCAGCCCCGTGTCGGCTGCCACCAGGTCGCTGTCGATGGGAATGAGCCGCCAATTCCACTCCACGATCCTGTTGGTGTCGTCGTCCACCAGAACGTCGAAGCGGCCGATCTGATCGGTGCCGACGCCGGCCTGGGCGACCAGCACTCCGTTGATCAGCGCCGGCTTCCGTAGAATGGTGTGCGAGTGGCCGCCGATGATCACGTCGACGCCCCAGGCGGGGTCCAGCATCGCCGCCAGCTCGCAGTCCGAATCGTAGCCGATGTGGGTCAGCAGCACCGTCAAGTCGATATCGTCGTTCTTGTAGGCGTTGGTGATCCGGCCGACCTCCTGCGCCGCCTCTTGCAAGGTAATGAAACTGCCGATGCTCTCGTCGTTGCGCAGGGAGTCGATCACCTTGTCGGTGATGATACCGATGAACATTATGTCGAGCCCGGCCTTGTTCAAGATGACGTACGGGTGCATTAGCCGCTTGTGGTGATCCTTGATGTACAGGTTGGCGTTGACGATGGGGAAGTTGGCCAGCTTCTCCAACCACAACAGATGCGGCAGGCCGTAGTCAAACTCGTGGTTGCCCAGGGTGGCGACGTCCGGCGCCAGGTAGTTCATGATTTCGATAGTCGAGACGCCCCTGTACTCCGCGTCGATGATCGAACCCTGCACCATATCGCCGGCAATGGCGAAGAGGACGTTCTCCTCCTCTTGGCGCACCTTATTCAAGTAGCCCGAGAGAAGAGCCAAGCCGCCGATCATCTTGCTCTCCCCGGAGCGCATCTCCGCCAGGAAATCGCCGTGCATGTCGTTCGAGTGGAGGATGGTGAAGCGCTTTGTGTTCATGTTCGCCCCTAAGCCCCTTCCTTGACATTCTCAGCCGTCCGCGCGAGCCTCGCGCTAACCTCCCCAGTTGCGAGGCGCCAAAGCACCAGTATATGGCGGCCGCCCGGCCTGTCAAGGGCCGGCTGAGGCAGCAATAGGGCCTATGCGTTCTACCAAGATCAAGCCGGGGGTGCCGGCCACCCCGGGTGCCTATGTGGCAAGTACGCACAAGCTCTGAAGGCAGCACTAGCCTGTGCCAGCTCTCCTCCGCCCGGTCAACGACAGTAGGCGTCCTGAGGGGCGTCAGTCGACGGTCGCGCCGTCGAAGCTGAGCAAGCCCAGGGGAGTGAACTCCAGACCGTGCACGCGCGGGCTGACCAGGCGGTAGTCGACGTCGTTGTAGAGCGGCACGATGGCCGCGTCTGCCAAGGCGATGCTCTCGGCTTCCCGGTAGGTCGCCCAGCGGCGCTGCTGGTCGGTCTCCCCTCTGGCCTGTTCCAGCAGCGAATCCACCCGCGGGTTGCTGTAGCCACTGTGGTTGCCGGCGCTGCCGCTGTGCAGCAGCAGGTCGAGGAAGTTCTCGGGGTCGGGGTAGTCGGCCACCCAGCCGGTGACGAACATCTGATATTCGTGCCGAGCCAAACCCTGGAAGAAACCCTGCTGGACCAGCTGCACCTCTAGCGGCACGGCCAGCTCGCCCCAGTACACCTCGGCGAAGCGGTCGCCCAGCCCGCCCGTGACGGTGATGGGCGGCAGGCCCGGCGGCCCGCCGTAGGGGGAGGCGGCCAGTTCACGGCGCGCCGCCTCCGGGTCGTAGGGTAGGCTCTTGCTATCCAGATAATAGCCCGGCATGCCGGGCGGCAAGATGCCGGTGGCCAGGCGTACCGCCCCTTTGAGAGTGACCCGCACCAGCTTCTCGCGGTCCAGAGCTTCGGCAAAGGCCCGCCGCACCGACCGGTCGCGGAAAGGTTCGCTCGTGGCATCAAGGCCGAGGTAGAACAGCGACATGCTAGGGCTAACCACCAGGTCGTCATACAGCTGGCTGCGAGGGTCGAGGGCGCGCTCCAGGTCGCCCAGACCAACCTCGATCACGTCCAGCTGCTTGGTCTCGTACATCTGCATCGCCGTGCGCTGGCCCACGTAGAACCGTATCTCCCGCGGGGCGGCGGCGGTGCCAACGGCGTACTGGCTGCGCTGCAGCACCAACCAGTCCTGGTCGCGGCTTATCAGCCTGTAGGGGCCACTGCCGTTGGGATGCTCCGTCCAGTCTGAACCGGACTCCACGTTTGCCCTGTCCACCACGGCGGCGGTAGGGTAGGTCAGCTTAGCCAGGAAGTAGACCTTGGGCGAATCGATGGTGATTGCGAGGGTGCGCTCGTCGCGCACGCGCACCCCGGCAATCTCGTCGGCTTTGCCGGCCAGTTTCTCGCCAACGCCGACGATGTCGCCCAGGTAGGTGGCGGCGGTGGGGGAGTGGAGCCGCGGGTCGGCAGCCCGCTCCAGACTGTACTTGACGTCGCTCGCGCTGATCGGCCGCCCGTCCTGGAACCTGGCGTCCTCGCGCAAGGTGAAGGTATAGGTGCGGCCGTCGGCGCTCACCTGCCACGAGGCAGCCAGCGCCGGTTCTACCGCCAGCTGCTGGTCGAGGCGCACCAGACCGCTGAACAGTTGCAGCATGATGCCGTGAGAGCGGGTGTCCTGCGCCAGGGCCGGGTCGAGCGTCTCCGGGTCATCCCAGCTGAGGCGCAGCACGCCAGCGGGAGTTGGCACGGTTGTTGGTCCAGGCGCAGAGGAAAGGCCCTGGCTCAGTGCCAGGGCCAACGTCAGCGCACAGACCGCGATCAGGGCAGCGACGAGAAGCCGGCCGGGCCGGAGCACGCCGCTAACCCTGGTCCCGCAGGACCGGATGGCGGGCGGCGCGGACCTCGTCGAGCCTGCCAACCGGACTGTTATGCGGCGCCTCGCGCACTACCTCCGGCTCGTCGACTGCCTCACGGGCAATGCTCAGCATGGTGTCGGCAAAGGCGTCCAGAGTCGCCTTGCTCTCGGTTTCGGTGGGCTCGACCATCAGTGCCTCCTCAACAATCAGGGGGAAGTAGATGGTCGGCGGGTAGAAGCCGTAGTCGATGATGCGCTTGGCGATGTCGAGGGTGCGCACACCCTGGCTCTTCTGACGCCGGCCCGAGAGCACGAACTCGTGCATGCAGCGGCGCGCGTAGGGCAGATCGTAGGCGCCCCGCAGCTGCGCCAGGAGGTAATTGGCGTTGAGCACGGCGTTCTCGCTAACGCTCCGCAAGCCCTCGGCGCCCAGGGAACGGATATACGTGTAGGCCCTCACGAGGATGCCGAAGTTGCCGTAGAAGGAGCGCACCCGACCAATGGACTGCGGCCGGTCGAAGTCGCGGTAGTAGGCAGCCTGACCGTCCGACGCATCGCGCCTAGCGATCAGCGGCGACGGCAGGTAGGGCGCCAGGGGGGCCTTGACCGCCACCGGCCCCGCGCCCGGGCCGCCGCCCCCGTGGGGAGTGGAAAACGTCTTGTGCAGGTTGAAGTGCATCACGTCGCAGCCCAGGTCGCCCGGCTTGGCGCGGCCCAGCATGGCGTTCATGTTGGCGCCATCGGCATAGACGAGCCCGCCTGCCTCGTGGACCAGACGAGCGATTTCGCAGATGTTCTCGTCGAAGAGGCCGAGGGTGTTCGGGATCGTGATCATCAAGGCGGCGACCTCGCCATTGAGTTTGCCCCTTAGGTCGTCGAGGTCCACGCCGCCGCTGACGTCGGAGAGCACTGTCACCACCCGGTAGCCAACCATCGCGGCGCTGGCGGGGTTGGTGCCGTGGGCGGAGTCGGGCACCAGCACGATACGGCGGTGGTCCTCTTCCCGCTCGCGGTGGTAGGCGCGCACCATCAACATGCCGGTCAGCTCCCCCTGGGCGCCGGCCGAGGGCTGCAGCGTGCAAGCGTCCATGCCGCCAATCTCGCAGAGGTACCTCTGCAACTCGTACATCAGTTGCAAGGCACCCTGGCAGGCCGCGTCCGGCAGGTAGGGATGGATAGAAGCGAACCCTGCCCAGGAGGCAACCTCCTCGTTGACCTTGGGGTTGTACTTCATCGTGCAGGAACCGAGCGGGTAGAGTCCCAGGTCCACCGCGTAGTTGAGACGGGAGAGCCGCACGAAGTGGCGAGTGACCTCCGCCTCGGTGACCTCAGGCAACGGCAGGTCCTGGCGCAGAGCCACGCCGGGCAGCACCGCTGCCAGCTCCTTCTCCGGCACATCACAGGCGCCCACGGCTTGAGACGTTCTGCCCGGCCGGCTCAGCTCGAAGATGGTCGGCTCGACGACCCTTGCCTCTTCGCTCATAGCGCCGCCTCCCTTGCCAGGGCCGCCACCAGGCGGTCGATATCGGCCCGCGTGTGCAGCTCGGTCACGCAGAGCAGCAGGCAGTCGGCTAGATCGGGATAGAAACGACTCAGGTCGAAGCCGCCGACGATGCCCGCGGCCAGCAAGGCCGCGTTGACCTCCCTCGCCGGACGGGGGCAACGCACCGCGAACTCCTTGAAAAAAGGAGCCGAGAAGGCGAGCGAGAAGCCGGGGAGCGCCGCGATGCGCTCGGCAGCGTAGTGGGCCTTTTGCAGACAGAGCTCGGCTACCCGCCGCATTCCGACCGGGCCCATATAGGACAGGTACACCGTCGCCGCCAGGGCCATCAGCGCCTGATTGGTGCAGACATTCGAAGTGGCCTTCTCGCGCCGGATGTGCTGCTCGCGGGCCTGCAAGGTGAGCACGTAGCCGCGCTGCCCCCGGTTGTCCACCGTCTCCCCCACCAGACGGCCGGGCATCTGCCGCAAATACTTCTCCCCGCAGGAGAAAAGGCCGAGGTAGGGGCCGCCGAAACTCACGGGAATGCCCAGCGGTTGGCCCTCGGCCACGGCCACGTCGGCGCCGTAGGCCCCCGGCGACTGGAGGATGCCCAGCGAGATGGGGTCATAGGCCACGACAAATAGCGCGCCGACCCTCTGGGCGACCTCAGCCAGGGCAGCCACGTCCTCCAGGCAACCGAGGAAGTTGGGCTGCTGCACCACCACGCAAGCCGTCCTCTCGTCCATCACGTCACGCAGCCACTCGGTCGAGACCTTCCCCGCGTCACCCTGGCGCCCACCCTCTATGATCTCCAGTCCTAGCTCGCGAGCATACGTCCACACCACCTGCCGGTACTCGGGGTGGAGAGTGCCGGCGAGCACCACCTTGTGCCGGCGGCTGGCCGAGAGGGCAAGCACCACCGCCTCTGCCGTTGCCCCGGCGCCGTCGTACAGGGAGGCGTTGGCCACGTCCATCTGGGCCAGGCGGCAGATGAGAGACTGGAATTCGAAGATGGACTGCAGCGTGCCCTGGCTGATCTCGGGCTGGTAAGGCGTGTAGGAAGTGTAGAACTCCGAGCGGCCGATCATCCGCGGCACGACGGCGGGAATGAAATGGTTGTAAGCGCCCGCCCCCAGAAAGGAGAGGCAGCGCTGGGGGTCGCCGTCCCGCAGCGCCATCTCGCTCAACGTCTGGCGGAGGTCGAGCTCGGAAAGGGGCCCCGGCAGCCGCAGCTCGGGGTCTCGCACAGCTGCCGGGATAGCGGCGAAAAGCTCGGCCGTCGAGTTGACGCCGACCACCCGCAACATCGCCTCGCGGTCGGCGTCAGTGTTGGGTACGTAGTTCATCGCCTCGATCTCCTGCGCGAGTTGGGGCGGGCCAACCTAGCCGGCGATGAAGGCTTCGTAGTCCTCTGCTGAGAGCAGGCCGTCGACCTCTTGGGGATCGCTCATCTTGACCCGCAGCATCCAGGCATCTTCGTAGGGCGACTTGTTGACGATCTCCGGCTCGTTCAGCAGATTGTCGTTGACCGCGATGACCTCGCCGGTCACCGGCGCGTAAAGATCCGAGGCGGCCTTGACCGACTCGACCACGCCGAAGGTCTGATACTGGGTCACGGTGTCGCCCTTCTTCGGCAGCTCCAGGAAGACCACGTCGCCCAGCTCTGACTGGGCAAAGTCGGTAATGCCGACCACGGCAACGTCTCCTTCAGTCCTAACCCACTCGTGCTCCTTGGAGTACTTGAGGTCCTTGGGTACCAACTTCCTTCTCCTTCGCGCCGCCCTCGCGGCGGCTCAATGATGGGCCCGGCCGCGCAGCCGGGCCGAGCGCGGTCAAAACTCCAGGCGTTTGTGGCGCATGACGACGCTCTGCAAGAGACCAATGGCGAGCAGGGCCGTCGCCAGCGAGCTGCCGCCGAAGCTGACGAACGGCAAAGGCATGCCGACGACCGGCAGCAGGCGAACGTTCATGCCCACGTTCACAAACGCCTGGAACATTATATACGAGGCGATGCCTATCGCCAAAAAGCGCCCGAAGGCATCCTGAGAGAGCGCCGCCACCCGCAGGCAGCGCCAGAGAAAGACGAGGAAAAGGCTGAGCAGCACCAGACAGCCGATGAAGCCGAACTCCTCCGCCAGCACCGAAAAGATGAAGTCGGTATGGCGGACCCGCAGGAAGTGCAGCTGGCTCTGCGTACCACTGAGGTAGCCGCGCCCCCAGAGGCCGCCCGAGCCGATGCTGATCAGCGCCTGGCGTATGTTGTAGTCTTCGTTCAGCGGATCCCCCGATCCTGGCGATAAGAACTGCATGACCCGGCCGCGCTGGTAGTCCGGCATCAGGAACCAGAGGACCGGGCTGAGCGCGAGCGCGATCAGGATCAGGATGAGAATGTGGCGGATCCTGACGCCGGCGGCGAGCAACATACAGAACCAGATCACGACCAACACCACCGCCGTGCCCAGGCTGGGCTGGGCCAGGATCAAGCCGGCGGGGGGCACGGCAATCAGCAGCGACCCCACCACATGGCGGAATTGCCCCATCTCGTTCTCGCGGCGCGCCAGGTATCTGGACAGGATGACGACGAGCGCCAGCTTGGCCAGCTCAGAGGGCTGCAGGGGAATGACCTTCAGATCAAGCCAGCGCTGAGCGCCGTAGCTCGATTGCCCGCCCACCAGAACCAAACCGAGGAGGCCGAGAACGGCTATGTAAGCCGGCCAGGCCAGGGTACTGAGCAGGCGGTAGTCGACGAAGATGGCCACCACCATCAGCAGCGTGCCTGCCGCGGCATAGGCCACCTGGCGATAGGTGGAATCATCCTTGGGCAGGCCCGGTTCGCCCCCCCAGGTGGCGCTATAGATCAGCGCCATCCCCACGCCCAGCAGCATGAAAGTGTTGAGCAGTAACAGGTAATCGAAGTGGCGCCAGAGCCGCAGCTGCATGACCTAAGTTGTCCGCTCCTAAGCCTTCTCGGCCGGAATCTTGAAATAGTAGCGCATGATGTCGGCGACCAAATGGGCGGCGTGCTGGGGCCCCTTGCCGTTCTGCACGAAGACCAAGACGGCGATTTCCGGCTTCTTGTAGGGCGCGTAGCCGACGAACCAACCGTGGGTGTCGTATTGCCCCTTCTCGTTGAGCACCGACTCGGCCGTACCGGTCTTGCCGGCGATCTCCACGCCCTTGACCTCGGAGTCCCAGGCGGTGCCCCAGTAGTCGGCGCCATACCGCGTCTTGCCGTAGAGCATGTTGGCTCGCAGCCCCTCGCGCACGGCCGCCAGATGCTGCTTCTCGACCGGCAGCTCGCGAATGACTTCCGGACGGAAGGGGCGCACGACCTTGCCATCCCCGTCGCGAATCTCCATCACCAATTGCGGCCGGTAGAGTGTGCCGTCGTTGGCAATGGCCGACAACGCCTGCAGCATCTGCAAGGGAGTAACCTGCAGGAAACTCTGCCCGATGCCCATGATGTAGGTGTCGCCGCGGTACCACTGCTCCTTGATGTTCTCCAGTTTCCACTGAGGGTCGGGAACCAGGCCGCCCACCTCGCCTGGAAGGTCGATGCCCGACGGGCTTCCCAGACCAAAGGCGCGGCAATAGTCGGCCAGACGCTCCGGTCCCAGGCCGGGCCAACGGTCGTGCGGCTCACCGCCGGCCAGGTGATAGAAGTAGGTATCACAGGAGTTGGCCAGCCCAGCCACCAAGTCCTGATTGCCGTGCGCGGCCCAGCACTTCAAGTAGGCGCCGCCACCATAAGCGCCGGGCAGGAACATTCCGCCCGGGCAGTTGATGATCGTGGAGGGCGTGACCACCCCGGCCTGCAGCGAGCCGCAGGAACTGACGATTTTGAAGGTCGAGCCGGGTGGAAAGGCACTTGAAATTGCCTTGTTGATCAGCGGGAAATAGGGCGTACTAAGGAGGTCATTCAGGTCCCGTTCGGAAATGCCGCGGGCAAAGAGGTTGTTGTCGTAGGTCGGGAGGTCGACCATAGCCAGAATTTGGCCGTTGTTCGGATTCATGGCGATGCCGGTGATCGCGCCCCAGTTCTTGATACCTTTGACAAGGATGTCGCTCACCGCACGCTGCAGCTCCAAGTCGAGGCTCAGAACTAGATTGTGGCCCGGCTGAGCTTCGACGGAACTGACGACCCCGACCTCCCGTTCGCTGCTATCGACTTCGAACAGCTTCTCTCCGGGCAGGCCACGCAACTCGTCCTCGTAGATCAGCTCCAAGCCGGTCTGGCCAATCTGGTCGTTGGCGTCATAGCGGCGTTGGCTGTCGTTCTTTCGCGCCTCGTACTGCTCTTCGCTGATCCGCCCTATGTAGCCAACGATGTGGGAGGCCAGAGGACCGTCGCGATATTCACGGGTGGGCTCGACCACCACGGTCACCCCTGGCAGATCGAGGTGGCTTTCCTCGATGCGAAAGGCGATCTCCGTCGAGACCTGAGCCTTGATGGGAACCGGGGTATACTCCCCCACTTTCAACCGGTTCTTGTCGAAAGTGGTCCGCACTTTGGTCGCGCTCATTGCCAGCAAGCTGCCCAGCTTCGCGAAGACCGTCTTCTGCTGCGCGTCGGGCAGTGCGGCCGGCACGATGGCGACGGTGTAGCTGGGCACGTTACGCACGAGGAGGACGCCGTTGCGATCGTACATGACGCCGCGAGGGGCTTTGACTGCGCTCTGGCGGAGGCGGTTCTCGTCGGCGAACTGGCGGTATTGCGAGCCCGAAACGACCTGCAGCTGCCATAACTGGCGGACGACCAGGCCGACGCCGACCAATGAGGCGAACTTGAAGAGGAAGAGACGCCTGGACAGCCGAACCGACTGCCCAGACTGCTCTTCGTCGTCTTCTTCGCCTACCTCGCCAAAGTCGCGGGGATCTTCGTCCATCTGCCTTTAGTCGAGCTTATCCAGCTCGAAGGTGCTATGCAGGGCAGCCACAGCCCTGGCTACCTGTTCGCGCTCCACCACGCAGGTAATCCGGATCTGGCTGGTCGTGATCATCTCGATGTTGATGCCGTGCTCGGCCAGAGCGCGGAACATGGTGGCCGCGTGGCCAGGGACGTTCTCAATGCCACTGCCCACGATTGAGACCTTGCCGACGTTGTCCCCCGAGACTACCTTGCGCGCGCCCAGGTCGTGGGCTACCGGACCGGTGATGCCCAGAGCCTTGCTCAGGTCTTGGCGGGAGACGGTGAAGGAGACGTCCGCCAGTCCTTCCACGCCCGCGTTCTGCACGATCGTGCTCACGTTCACGCCCGCCTCTGCCAGGGGAGTAAACAGGCGGCTGGCGACCCCCGGCCGGTCGGGCACCCCCTGCACGGTGATCTTGGCCACGTCCAGATCGTGGGCAATGCCGCGAACCTTGTTCTTCCTCTCCACCAGTTCACCCCCGTGAATGAGCGTCCCCGGCCGGCCATTGAAACTACACCGGACCATGATCGGCATATTGTAGACTGCGCCCAATTCCACCGCCCGGGGATGCATTACCCGGGCGCCCTGCTGGGCCAGTTCGAGCATCTCTTCGAAGGAGATGTCGCGCAGTTGGCGCGCGCCCGGCACCAGCCGCGGGTCGGCGGTGAGAACCCCGTCGACGTCCGTGTAGATCTCACACAGGTCGGCTTTCAGACCGGCAGCCAGCGCTACGGCGGTCGTGTCGGAACCGCCACGGCCCAGAGTGGTGATGTCCAGGTCTTCGGTGATGCCCTGGAAGCCCGCGACGATGACTATCTTGCCACACTCCAACTCGCGGTGGATACGGGCGGGCTCGAAGGCGATGATGCTGGCCCGCCTGTGGGCCGTGTCGGTCATTATTCCCGCCTGGCCGCCGGTCAGAGAGATCGCCTCCGCACCCAACGAGCGCAGAGCCATCGCCAGCAGAGTAATCGACACCACCTCGCCGGTGGAGAGCAGCATGTCTAGCTCGCGGTCGCTCGGGTTGTCGGTAACCTGTTTGGCGAGCGCAATTAGCTCGTCGGTAGTGTGGCCCATGGCCGAGACCACCACCACCACCCGATTGCCCTTGTCACGAGCGCTCTTGACCCGCTGGGCGACCTTCTTGATCCGCTCGGCCGAGCCGACCGAGGTGCCGCCGTACTTATGGACGATGAGGGCCATATCTTCCCCCCACAATAGCGATAGGCGAGGCCGGCACGGCCGCCTCGCTGACTGTGACTGCCTAAAGGCCGGCGAAGCCCGGGCTAGCCCAGGCCCAGCAGGCTCTCCACCGCCTCGAGCTCGGCCGGGGCCTCGGTTACGCCCGGGCTGTGCTTGAGGGCAGTATCAGGGTCCTTCAATCCGTGTCCGGTGAGAACGCAGACCACCCGCTGGCCGCGAAAATCCGCCCGCCCCTCCCGCGCCAGGCGCAGCACGCCGGCGACGGAGGCCGCTGAGGCCGGCTCGACAAAAATGCCCTCCTCGCGGGCAAGCTTCTGGTAGGCCTCGACTATCTGGGCATCGCTCACCGTGTCGATGCGACCCCCCGATTCGTCCCGAGCGGCCACGGCGCTACGCCAGCTGGCCGGGTTGCCGATGCGGATCGCGGTAGCCAGCGTCTCCGGGCGCTCCACGATCCGATTGTACACGATAGGCGCCGCTCCCTCCGCCTCGAAGCCGAACATCCTGGGCAACCCCTCCACCAGGCCGGCCGCGTGGTACTCACGAAAGCCCTTCCAGTAGGCGGTGATGTTGCCCGCATTGCCGACCGGGATCGCCAGTATCTCCGGCGCCTCGCCCAGGTCGTCGCAGACCTCGAAGGCGGCCGTCTTCTGGCCCTCGATGCGGTGGGGATTGACGGAGTTCACCAGCACGATGGGGTGCTTGGACGTCAGCTCGCGCACGATGCGCAGCGAGTCGTCGAAGTTGCCGGCGATGGCGATGGCCCTGGCGCCGAAAGCGAGCGCCTGCGCCATCTTGCCCAAAGCGATCTTGCCGCCGGGCAAGACGACGATACATTCCAGGCCGCTGTGAGCGGCGTAGGCGGCGGCCGACGCGCTGGTGTTGCCGGTAGAGGCGCACATCACGGCCCGGGCGCCCGCTTCCAGAGCCTTGGCCACCGCCACCACCATCCCCCGATCTTTGAAGGAGCCGGTGGGGTTGCAGGCCTCCAACTTGAAGTACAGTTCCTCGCAGCCCAGCTCGCGGTATAGGCGCGCGGAGCGCACCAGCGGCGTATCGCCCTCCCCCAACGTCAGCGGGGGCGTCTTTTCGGTCAGCGGCAACCACCTGGCATAGTGCGCCAGGACGCCGCGCTCGCGTGCCTTGGTCCTCAACTCTTCGTCTGCCTCGCCCTTTCCTGCGTCTCTCTGATCTGCTGCTCCAGCTCGACAATCTCGCGCTGCTTGTGTTCGGCGTCGAGACGCTCGAGCTCCTGCACCCGCGCGGAGAGCCGCCGGCCCTGCTCGCCCAGGTCGCGCTCTATCTGCTCGGCACGGCTGTCGTGCGCCCGCTTCGTGCTCGCTAGATCCATAGCCACTTCATCGGCCCGGCGCAGGGTGGCCTCGTCCTGGCTCTCCAGGCCAACGATCACCCTCAGGATGGTTTCGACTCTCTCTTTCTCGGACCGCAGCCGGCCATCCACCGCCTGCAACTGCTCGTTCACTCGGTCCAATCGGTCCATCAGGTTGTGGTAGAAGCCGACTAGCTCGTCCACCCGGCCGCCCTGCTTGGCCACATCGGCGCTCAGCTCATCTGCCGCTTCCCGAGCGATAGCCTGCTGTGCTTCCTGATCGGCCAACCTGTTGCTCTGGCCGGTCAGGCGCTCGCGTTCCTCGCCCGCCAGGCGACGCACCTCGGCCAGCTCATCCTTGAAAGCAGGCAGCAGCTTAGCGTTGGCCTCCTTCTGGAGGGCCACCTCTTCGGCCTGAAGGCGCCACTCCTCCATCTGCTGCTGCCATTCGGAGAGCTGGCGGGTCCAGCGTACCTCGGAAAGCCGCTGCCAGTCGGTGAAGCGATTCTGTTCGGCCACCAACCGCTCGCTCTGCCGAGACAATTCCGCCAGATGGGTATCGCGGTGGCGCAGGCCATCCTCAACCAGGCCGAGTTGGTCCGCCAGGGATTGCGCCCGCTTGGCAACCAGGCTCAGCTCCTGCTGCAAACCCGGCACGTTGCCCTTGTCGCGCCGCGACTCCTCCGCCAGCAGCACCAGCCGACCCTTCATCAGCTCGACTTCGTGCGCCATGTCCGTGATCTTGCTCTGCAGCTCCACCACGATTCGCCGGTCGCGCTCGGCCTCGACCGCCTGCGTCTGGCCCGCTCTGGTACCCGCCCGCTCGTGCTCCTCTCGCCACTGCTGCAGAGTCGCCAACGCCTCGCGCAACAAGCGGATCGCCTCGTCCGTACGCGCCGAGCTGGCGAGCTGGCCTTTCGTCGTGCGCAGGTCGCCCTCGGCCACCTCAAGCCGGCCCAGCAGCTCCCTGTAGCGGCCGGCTATCTGATCGAGCGCGGTCTGCACTCGCTGCAGCTCTACCTTGTCGCGGCGGCGTTCCTCTTCCAGCCAAGCCAAGACCTGGAGGGCCTGTGGCAAGTCCCTGGGGCCAGTGTCCGACTGCATAGTGGGCTCCTTCGGGTCCGAAGCGGGCACGGTCACGGCGCGACCGGCAGTGTAGCGGCAAGGCGACCTGTGGCGGACAGGCGCCGCTGGGTAGCAGGCCAGGCTGTGGGTTCTGCCGCCCTCACCAGGAAGGCCTCCGCGCCGCCGGCCGCGCGGTGGCCCAGGATTTCCAGACCGGCGTCGTGGAGCAAGCCGCGAGCGTCCTCGGCCGGGGCTAAGCGCAGGTAATAGTGTGTCGCCGTGGCAGGCACCGCCCGCACCACGGTCCCGGCCAGCGGTAGGGGAGAGCGCTCGCCGCGTGCCACGGCGACGACGTCACCCAAAATGGCGCTCGTCGTGGGCGCGGGGCCGGCGCCCCGACCGTAGAATAGGGTGTCGCCGACCAGGTCGCCCTGCACCTGCACGGCGTTGAAGACGCCATTGACGACTGCCAGCGGACTGGTCAGCGGCACCAGCGTGGGTTCGACCCCGGCCTCGACCGCGCCCGCCAGCGGCCGCACCGTCGCCAGCAACTTGACCGCGTAGCCGAACTGCCCGGCAAAACGCAGGTCTGCCGCCGTCAGGCGCGTGATTCCTTGGCAGGGTACGTCCTCTGGCTGAGGCCAGGCTGCAAAAGCCAAGCCGGAGAGCACGCAGAGCTTGTAGCGAGCGTCGAAGCCCTCGACGTCGTTCGTGGGGTCCGGCTCGGCGTAACCGAGGGCCTGCGCTTCGGCCAAGACAGCGGCAAAGTCGCGCCCCTTCTCCACCATTTCAGTGAGGATGTAGTTCGTCGTGCCGTTGACGATGCCGCGCACCCGCGACACGCGGTTGGCGACCAGGCTCTTGCGTATGGCGGCGATGATGGGGATGCCGCCGCCAACGCTGGCTTCACAGGCCAGTTCTAGGCCTCGCTCGCGGGCCAGGGCGAAGAGCTCGGCGCCGTGTTTGGCCAGGAGTTCCTTGTTGGCCGTGACCACGTGTTGGCCGGACAGCAGGGCCTGCTTCACCAGCTCGTAAGCCGGGTGCTCGCCTCCCAACACCTCGACGACTATGCCAATCCGAGGGTCGCCTACAACCTCCCGCGGGTCGGTTGTCAGCAGGTCGGGCGGCACGCCGGGATGGGGTTTGGCCAGGTCGCGCACCAGCGCCTTGCCGACGACGACCGCGCGACCGACGCGCTCGGCCAGCAAGTCCGACTGGCCGGCGAGCGCCTGCCAGACGCCGCCGCCGATGGTGCCCAAACCAAGCAAGCCCAAGACCACGGGCTCAGACAAGCTACCACACCTCCTACCGCAAGGGCAGGGGCATTATATCGACAGGGCAGGGGCGATGCAACCCGTAGGAGCCCAGCTTACGGCAGGTTCGGGCGACAAGCGGACGCTCCGGCCGTTGCAGGGCGGCTGGCCGTAGCATATAATCAGAAAGCCACTTCGTTTGGGAAAGGTAGGTAGACATAGATGAAGGTTCTGCTCATCGCCGACGTCAAGGACTTGGGCAAGACGGGAGAGATTCATACCGTGGCCGATGGCTATGCCCGCAACTATCTCATCCCGCACCGCCTGGCGGTGACGGCGACGGAGCAGAATATCGCCCAGGCCAACCAGCAGCGCGCGGCCGAGCAGCGCCGGGCCGAGAAGCAGGCCAACCAGGCGCAGGACCTGGCCAAGCGGATCGACGGCACGGAAGTGCGCTTCCCCGCTCACGTCGGCGAGCAAGACCGTCTCTACGGTTCGATCACTTCGGCCGACATCGCCGACGAACTGGCGCGCAAGATCGGCCAGCAGATCGACCGGCATCACATAGAATTGGTGGAACCCATTCGGGAACTGGGTACCTTCGAGGTGCCGATTAGGTTGGGCAAGGGCGCGATTGCCAAGGTAACCGTAATTGTCGAGAGGGGCTAGGTGTTAGCCGAGCGCGAAGAGCGGCTGCCACCACACAATCTAGAGGCCGAAGAAGCGGTGCTCGGCTCGATTCTCATCGACGGGGACACGATCGGCCACGTAGCGACTTTCCTGCACGACACCGATTTCTATCGGGAGCGCAATCGCCAGGTCTTCGCGGCTGCCCTCAACCTGTACGACCGCCGCGAGCCCACTGATATACTGACCCTCAAGGACGAGCTGGAGCGCCAGGGCAAGCTGGAAGAGGTGGGCGGTGCCGCCTACCTAGCCAGCCTCTCAGCCAACGTTCCTACCTCCATTCACGCCGAGTTCTATGCTCGCATAGTCGAGCGCACGGCGATCCTGCGCCGACTGATCGGCGCCGCGGGCCAGATAGCCGCCCTGGGCTACGAGCCGACGGAGGATGTGGACTCGGCCCTCGACCGGGCCGAGCAGGTCCTGTTCTCAGTGTCCCAGCGCCGGCAGAGCAAGGACTTCGTCTCCCTGCACGACGCTCTCAAGGACTACTTCGCCACCATCGACTTCCTGCACGAGCACAAAGGTGAGGTCGTCGGCGTGCCCACTGGGTTCCGTGACCTCGACCAGATGACCGGCGGGCTGCACGCCTCGGACCTGATCATCATCGCCGGGAGGCCGTCGGTGGGTAAGACCAGCTTCGTGTTGACCATTGCCCATCAGGCGGCCGTGAAGGCGCAGGTGCCGGTGGCCATCTTCAGCCTCGAGATGTCGGTGGAGCAGCTCGTCCAACGCCTGGTCTGCGCCGAAGCGGCCGTCGACGCCCACCGCTTGCGCACCGGCTTCATCGACGAGTACGAGTGGCACCGCATCAGCCACGCCTTCGGCGTGCTCTCCGAGGCGCCGGTCTACATCGACGACACGGCAAACATCACGACGCTCGAGTTGCGCGCCAAGGCCCGACGGATGAAGGTGGAGCACAACATCCAGCTGCTGATCGTAGACTACCTGCAGTTGATGCAGGGGCGCGGCCTGGAGAACCGGGTGCAGGAGGTCTCGGAGATTTCGCGTGGTCTCAAAGGCCTGGCCAGGGAACTCGACGTGCCCGTGATCGCCCTCTCCCAACTCTCCCGTGCCGTGGAGTCCCGTCAGGATCACCGCCCCGTGCTTAGCGACTTGCGCGAGTCGGGCAGTATCGAGCAGGACGCCGATATCGTGATGTTCATCCACCGCGAGGAACTGTACAAGAAGGATACGGAGCGTAAGAACATCGCCGACGTGCTCGTGGCCAAGCACCGCAACGGACCCATTGGCGACATCTCCCTGCGCTTCTTCCCGGCCCAGACCCGCTTCGCCGACCTGGAACGCTTCCTCCAGCCCGAGTAGGCACAAGAAGGAAGGCGATGACACTGCCCACGCCCCACTTCGACGGCTTTCCCGCCCACGGCCTGGCCTTCACGCCGGTGCCAGACCTGTTCTTCAGCCGTCTGCTGCCCCAGATCGACAACCTGGCGGAGCTGAAGGTGACGCTGCACCTGCTGTGGCTGGTCTACCACCAGAAGGGTTCGGCGCGGCTGGTCCACGAGCGGGAGCTGCTGGCGGATCGCACCCTGCTCGGCGGCCTGGGCGCGACGCCCGCCGAGACCCTGGCGGTGGCTCTGGAGCGGGCAGTCGCTCGGGGCACCATCCTCCACCTGGCGGTGGACACGCCCGGCGGTGTGGAGAACGTCTATCTTCCTAACACGGGCGAGGGGCGTCGGGCGGTGGAGCAGATCAAGGCGGGTGAAGTCCGTCTGCCGTCTCGTCCCAGGCAGCCGGCGGTGGTCGTGACCTCGCCATCGCCGTTGGTCACGGTGTTTGAACGGCGGGTTGGTCTCCTCTCCCCGATCGTCCTGGCGGAGCTAGCGCAGGCGGAGCACGACTTCGGCGCGGCGGCGGTGGAGGCGGCTATCGCCGAGGCGGTGAAACGCGAGAAGCCCTCCTGGGCCTACATCAAGCGGGTGCTGGAGGGGCGCCAGCGGAAGGCAGGAGGTGCGGTGAGCAATGGCCAAGCGAGTTGACGAAGTGCTCCGCCGGTTGAAGATAGCCGCGCCTCAGCCCGGCCAGTCCGGCCAGCCCGAGCCCGCCGAGCCGGTGTGCCCCAAGTGCGGCGGGGCCGGCTATATCTGCCGCGACGTACCGCTCGGTCATCCCTACTTCGGCAAGGCGTTCGAATGCGAGTGCCTCATCGCCAAGCGGGAAGCCCAGGCCTTCACCGAACTGCAGGAACTCTCCAACCTGGTGGACTTCCGCCACAAGACGTTCGCTGCCTTCAACGCCAAGGCGGTGGGCGTGGCCGAGGCCTTCCGAGTCTGTTCGGCCTATGCCGAGGACCCGGGGGGCTGGCTGGTGCTCGTCGGCCCGGTGGGTTGCGGCAAGACGCATCTAGCGGCGGCCATCGCCAACCGCTATCTGGCGCTGGGCGGCAAGCCGTTCTTCGTCAACGTGCCGGAACTCCTCGACCACCTGCGCTCCACCTACGCGCCGAACAGCGGCGTCAGCTACGACGAGCGGTTTGAAGAAGTGCGCAACGCCGAACTGCTAATCCTGGATGACCTGGGCACGGAGTCGGGCACGGAGTGGGCCCGGGAGAAGATCTACCAGATCTTCAATCGCCGCTACAACAGCGAGGCCCCGACCGTGGTGACGATGAACCCGCGTGAGTACGGCCGCCTCGACGAACGGGTGAAATCGCGCCTGCAGGACGCCGCCATCAGCCGGGTGATCGAAATGCGAGACGCCCAGGACTACCGGCAGAGGAAGGCACGAAGGAGATAGGCGACGGCCCGCTCAGCCCCGCAGGGTGACGTCGCCGACGGCCATTGCCACCTCGTCGCCGTCATCCCGGCGGAGGAGCAGCGACCCATCGCGACCCACGTCGTAAGCCAGGCCCGCCACTCGCCGCTCTCCCTCCCTGACGACCACCTGTCGGCCCAACGTGGCCAGGCGTCCCCGCCACTCCCCCCAGAGTGAATCCTCCGCCCCGTCCGCGACCCAAAGCAGCGGGTAATGGTTCTCCACTTCCTCCAAGAAGGCGCAGAGCAGCGGCAAGCGGTCGACCGGCCTGCCCAGCGCGGCCTGTAGGCTGGTGGCCGTGGCCGCTATCTCGGGCGAGGCCAGCGGCTCGAAGTTGACGTTCAGGCCGATGCCCACCACGGCCCACTCCAACGTACCGGCCAGGGCAGAGGCTTCGCTGAGGATGCCGGCCAGCTTCTTGCCGCCCAGCAGCAGATCGTTGGGCCACTTCAAGGCTGGCGAGAGGCCAGTAGTGGCGCGCACCGCCTTCGCTGCCGCCAGCGAGCAGAGCATAGTGAGGCGGAAGGCCTCGCCCACAGGCAGCGATGCCCGGAGAAGCAGCGACAGCAGCAGACAAGAGCGGGCCGGCGCCAGCCAGCGGCGACCGAGGCGCCCGCGACCGCGGGTCTGCTCCTCGGCCAGGACCAGCGTCCCTTCCGGAGCACCGGCGCGGGCCAGATCCGTGGCGATGTCGTTGGTGGAGTCCGTGCTGGGGTAATAGTGGTAATGGCGACCGACGCGTTGGCTGCGCAGGGCAGTCGTCAGTGCGGCGGGGGTGAGGTCATCGGCAAAGGTCACGAGCCACCTCAGTGACCCCGGGCCACGCGGTCGCCCGGCGCCAGGCGTGACGTTCTGGGTCGGAGGAGCAAGGCGGGTGGCAACGATCAGTTAACGACATGGGCGTCCTTTGTCGTTCGCCTGGTGGACGGGATTCCCGGTAATGAATGTGAGGAGGACCTGGACCAGGCCCCCCTCACGAGTTGCCAGGCAATGAAGCGCAGCCTGGTACTTCCTACTCGCCCTGCCTACCGACGCTAGCCTCGAGGAACCCTCATCAGGCTAAGGTCGGTGCAGGCAGGCGTAACCTCATTGCCGTCGCAACAGGTACTACCCACTCTGCATCACCTCCTTTCAACCGAAGGAATCGTAGCACAAGGGTCGTGCCACGTCAAGGTAATTATGTCAGTCCAGGTAGTCCTTGAGCTTCTTACTGCGGCTGGGATGGCGCAGCTTGCGCAGGGCTTTGGCCTCGATTTGGCGGATGCGCTCCCGCGTTACGCCGAATTCGCGCCCTACCTCCTCCAACGTGCGCCCCCGTCCGTCGTCCAGACCAAAACGCATGCGCAGCACCTCCTGCTCGCGCCAGTTGTTTAGCGACTCGAGCACGTCGGTGACCTGCTCCTTAAGCAACTGGTGGGAAGCGGCCTCGGCCGGCGCGGGCGCGGCGTGGTCCTCGATGAAATCACCCAGGTGGCTGTCCTCCTCCTCGCCGATGGGGGTCTCGAGGGAGACGGGTTCCTGGGAGACTTTCATAACTTCACGCACCTTGGCGGCAGCGGCCTGAACCCGCAGACGTACCTCCAAGGGCAGACTGTCCACGTCCTGCAGCAGCCGGCTGGCCAGGATGGCCGTGCGGCGGCGCTCGATCATTCCTTCCTCGTCGCCGTCGTCAAGCAGTCGCTTGATCAGCTCGGAACCACAGCCGTGGTCGGCCATCAGCAGCAGCCGGTCCTCGGCGTCCTCGCCGAAGAAGTCCATCATAAGGCCGATCTCCTCGGCAGCGGGTTCGCGACCGAGATCCTGCAGGAGGCGGCGCGAAGTGCGGATGAGGCGGTTGATAGTCTCCACCATGTGGACCGGGATACGGATCGTGCGGGCCTGGTCGGCGATGGCACGCGTGATGGCCTGCCGGATCCACCAGGTAGCGTAGGTGCTGAACTTGAAGCCGCGGTGGTGATCGAACTTTTCCACCGCGCGAATAAGGCCGATGTTGCCTTCCTGGATGAGATCCAGCATCGACATGCCGCGGCCGATGTACTTCTTGGCCACGCTGACGACGAGCCGCAGATTGGCTTCGGTAAGGCGCTGCTGGGCGCGCAGGGCATCGTCCCTGGTGGAGCAGTAGCGCATGGCGAGGAACTGCTCCTCCGGATGGATGGCGCCACGCACATCGTCCTCGCTCGGCAGAGCACTATCCTGGTACTGGTCAAGCAGGGAAACGAGCTCCGCCGGTAGCAGCCGAGTGTAGACGGCGAACCGGCAGAGGCGCTCCTGGCCCTTGTCCTGGGGGATGCCCAGCGCCTGGCCGATACGCTTGGCGAGAGCGGGGTCGTGCTCGTCGTCGATAAGCCCGCGCACACGAGGAGACGTGAGACGCTGGCCCAGCGAGAAATCGCGGGGGAGGTCGCCGTGCTCGATAATGGCCTCGAGGAGGCGCAGATCGCTCTGCAAATTGCGGAAAATGTGAAGGACCACGTCGGCAGCGGTGGGCTCTTCGCCGGCTGCCTCGTAGAACTCGTCCCAGACGCCGTCTAGATACTTTCCCTCCTCCATCTTGCGCGCCAAACGCCGTTCGTCCTCGGCGGTCAAAAGAAAAACGCGCCCGATTTCTCGTAGGTACATCCTGACGGGGTCGTCCACGTCCTCATGGGCGAGCTCGATGGTCACCTCCATCGCACGCTCAGCCTGCCCATCTCCGTTCTTGTCTGCCTCGCCCCAGGCTACCACCGGTAAGCCTATGGTCTCGGAAGCAGCTTCGTCGACGGCTGGTTCTTGGGCCGTGGTAAGGTCTTCCAACATTTCCTCCACTTCCTCTATGCCACTCGGGGTCGGACTACCTCGAGAAGAACGCCTTAGTCTGGTCACCAGGCCAACCTATCGCCGCTGCCACAATCAGTGGCGGCGCAGTTCCTGTCGTTGCGCCTGCAGCCTTTGGATGCTGGCTAGACGCAGCTCCACTTCCCCGTGCGTACGCAGCAAGTCGGCAAGCTCAGCGGTTTCTTTGCTGTCTTCGGCCTCCCTGATGAGATACTTGTACTCCCGTAACGCCCGCCGGCAGCTGCCCTCCTGGACGCGCAAAGCCAGCTCTTCCAGCACGGAGAGCCAGTCGCCCTCCTCCAGCGGCGGCAGGGCCAGCGCCTTCTCCTGCAGACCCGTGCAGTACACCCGCAAAGCGGGGTCGAGTTCGGCCAGCAGCCGGGACAACACCAGCGGACCCGCCGCGCGCATCTCCCGCACAACCTCCAAGGGCTCTCTCACCAGCGCTTCCGTCACGTCGCTGGGGTGAAGCAGCAGCTCCACCGGTACCTGTTCCAGATTCGCCAACAACAGCCCTAGGTAGTACTCCTCCAGATTCGGACCGGCGCGTTTCGCGGCCGGCGCTCCCCGCGGGGCCTGCTGCCGAACCGGGCCCCTGCCCAGCTGCTCCAGGCGACTCAGCAGCACGCGCTCATCCACCCGCACCATGTTCGCCAGCCGCTGCACGTAGTGCCACTGGCGCACCTTGTCGCCGGCCAGCTCCCGAATCACCGGCAGCAGTTGCTCTACCGCCTTAGACTTGTCCCCAGGCTGACTGAGGTCGAGCCTGGCAATGGTGAGCGCGAAGTAGAAATCCAGGACCGGCTGGGCGCCCTCAAGGAGCTGGTCCCACTGCGCCGGGTCCTCCTTCACCACCTCGTCCGGGTCCTTGCCCTCCGGCAACTGGAGGATCCTGATGTCCGCGTCTACCGTCTCTTCGTAACGCACGCGACCCCGCCCCGTTGGCACCGGCGAGACCTTGCGATCGAAGACCTCGATTGCCACCTCCAGACCACGTCTCGTGGCTTCGGCGCCCGCGGCGTCCGCGTCCAGCGCCAGGACCAGCTTCTTGGTGTGCCGCTTCAGCAGCGACACCTGTCGCTCCGTCAGGGCTGTGCCGAGAGAGGCGACGATGTTATTTATACCATATTGATGTAAAAAGACCGCGTCAAAGTAGCCTTCGACGATGACCGCGAAACCCCGTTCTCGAATACCCGGGATAGCCTTATCTATAGCATAAAGGCTCCCACCCTTGTCAAACAGCGGGGTCTGCGGGGAGTTTAGGTACTTGGGCAGCGAGTCGTCCAGGGCACGAGCGCCGAAGCCGACGACACGACCCTTGGCGTCGCTAATGGGCAGCATCACTCGGTTACGGAAGCGGTCGTAGTGCCCGCCGCCACCCTCTCGGGCCGTGGCCAGACCGGCGTGCACGATTTCGTCGAGGGAAAAGCCACGTTCGGCCAGGTAGCGCAGCAGGTGGTCCCAGCCGTCGGGCGCCACGCCGATTTGAAAGGACTCCAGGGTGGCTTGGGAGAGGCCGCGTTTCTCCAGATACTCGCGCCCGAGCCGGCCCGCTTCGCCGCGCAGTTGCTGCTGGTAGAACTGCGCCGCGGCGACGTTCACCTCGCGCAAGCGCTCCAGCGCCCTGTCCTCGGCCGTCTCCGCCCGACGCTCGGGCAGGGCCACTCCGGCTTGCTGCGCCAGCAAGCGCAGGGCATCGCCGAAGGCCAGGTTCTGAGTGCGCATCACGTAGGTGAAAACGTCCCCGTTGGCGCCGCAGCCGAAGCAATGGTAGTTGCCCTTGTCGGGGAAGACGTAGAAGGAGGGCGTCTTCTCGGAATGGAACGGGCACAATCCCTTGAGGCTACGCCCGCTCTTCTTCAGCGTCACCTGAGCGCCGATCAGCGAGGCGAGGTCCACGCGCTCCTTTATTTGCTCGATGACGCCTTCGAGAGCGGGCAAGATCACGCTCCCTGCTGGGAAAAGTAGACCGCGGCCAGGCCCAGGGCGTTGTTCAGACCGTGGGCCACAATCGGCGAGACCAGGCTGCCGGTACGCTGGTACAAGAAAGCCAGGATCAAACCGATCAGAACCACCGGCAAGAGAGCGGGCAGATTCAGGTGGAGCACGCCGAAGATCAGCGCGCTCAAACCATAGGCCCACACCGGCCCGAGCGACGTCAGGTAGGCTCGGAAAACGTAGCCGCGGAAGAAGGTCTCCTCGGCCACGGGTGCCAGAATGCCTGCGCCGAGCAGCAGCAGGTAGAACACGAACTGCGAGGAGCGGCGTATGCCCATCTGCTCGGTCTGCGTCTGCGTCACCCCAAAGCCCATCAGCGTATAGGCGATCACGGCGCTGACGACGATAATGGCCAGGAAGCCCAGCACCCCAATCGCCAAGTTGCGCAGCAGGTGGCCGGCCGTCCAGCCCAGCTCGCGCTCCGTGGTGGCCCCGGGGCGCACGAGGCGCAGGTAGACGACCACCAGCAGCGCCGCATCCAGCCCCACCAAGGATAGAAACACCAAGAGCGGCATATTGTTGCTCACCACATCGGTCACCGACGCGACCACCTGCCCCGGGGCACTGAAAGGATTCCCGCCCGCCTCCAGCACTTCGGCCACCGCCAGCCCACCCAGCAAGATGGGAAGGAATAGCAGGTTGCCTATGGCCACGCCGGCGATGATATTGGCCAGAACGTCGCGGTGCGTGCCGTAGGCGGCGCGGGCCTTCCGGGCCTCCCAGACAGAGAAGCTGGGCGCCAGCACGTACCAGAAGGAGGCGATGACCAGCAGGACCACTGCCGCCACCGCCAGCGGCAAGCGGTAGGGCGCCACCGCGGCCAGGTCCAAGCGGACCAGGGCCAGAACGACCGTGCCAAAGGCGGCGGCGAAGAAGACAAAGCCTCTAGAGACCGAGGCGCTGCTCCAATAGGAACTACCTTGCATCTGCCACCCGAACCATCCAGGAAATCATCGGTCGCCTTACTGGTGACCAACGGCAACCAGAGGCGGCGCCCAGTAGGGGCGACCGGCCGGTCGCCCCTACGCAAGGCAACCGGGTCTGGCCATTTCTACGGGAACGATCCCCCAGCCCTTGGTGGGCCGCCAACGGGAATGGTAATGGCCGCGCCGTCTTTCGCCGAAGACCAGTTCAGTCTACCGGCGGGCCCTCGGCAAAGCCGTAGCCCGGCTGCGCGCGCGGCAAGTAAAGGTCCTGAAACACCCTAACGGCGTACATGTCCGTCATGCCCGCCAGGTAGTCGCAAACCAATCGCTCGGGAGTCTCACCGCGCGGGTTGCGCCGGAACTCCTCGGGCATCGCCTGCGGCCGGGCGCAGAAGTGCTGGTAGAGCCTCTCCATCAGCGCCTGGACCTTCTTCTCCTCCGCCTTGGCCGGCGAATCGCGATAGACGCGGACGAAAAGGAACTCGCGCAGGGCGTTGGTCGCCTCCAGCACCCGGGGGCCCATGGCCACGAGGGCGCGGCCATCCTGCGCAGCCTCGCCGACCGCCGCCAGCAAGTCCGCGCACTCCTGCCGGCTCTGGCCGGCGCTCTGCTCTGCCGCCCGCACCGCCTCCCAGCTGTGGTCGATGGCGTCGCAGACCATGGTGTTGATGCGCTGGGAGTGGCGGGTGCCCAGGGTCGCCCGGCAGACGGCCGGCACTTCCTCCTCGCGCAACACCCCGGCCCGTACGGCGTCGCCAAGGTCGTGGTTGAGGTAGGCGATGCTGTCGGCCAGCCGCGCCACCTGACCCTCGACCGTGTGGGCAAAGCCGCGCCCGGCCAGCTCGATGCCGCTGCGCACCTTGGAGTGGTGGAGTACACCGTCGAGCACCTCGGCCGTCAGGTTTAGCCCCTCTCCCTCGTGCTCCAACAGGTCCACCACCCGCAAGCTCTGCTCGCTGTGGTGGAAACCTTCACTGAAGAGTCGGTCCAGCACCTCTTCTCCCGCGTGGCCGAAGGGGGTGTGGCCAAGGTCGTGCGCCAGGCTGATGGCCTCGACCAGGTCCTCGTTGAGGTTGAGCGCGCGGGCCAGCGAACGGCCCACCTGCGCCACCTCCATCGTGTGAGTGAGACGGGTGCTGTAGTGGTCGCCGGCCCAAGCGAGGAAGACCTGGGTCTTGTACTTGAGGCGACGGAAGGCCTTGCAGTGGACAATGCGGTCGCGGTCGCGCTGGAAAGCGCTGCGCATCGGCGACTCGTCCTCGGGCCGGGCGCGACCACGCGCGTAGCGACTCTTCGCCGCCAAGGGCGAGAGCGTGAACTCCCCCTCTTCGATTCGCTCGCGGATATGGCTGTGTATCATCCAGAGCCTGGCAGGCGAACCTGGGAACCGCCGTGCGTTGGCAATTGTAGCACGTGAGGGGTCCGTTTCGCCCCTCCCCGCAATGAATTAGGCGGCTCCCAGCGGGGAGCCGCCTAATTGGCCTACGGAGATTTCAGCCCGCGACTACCTGTCGCGCTCGGTCTGGGTCAGGGCCGCCTGCGCCGCCGCTAGGCGGGCGATCGGCACGCGGAACGGCGAAGATGAGACATAGTTCAGCCCGAGCGAGTTGCAGAACTCGATCGAGCTGGGATCGCCGCCGTGCTCGCCGCAGATGCCGACCTCGAGGTTCGGCCGGGTGGCCTTACCTTTGGTGACGGCAATGCGCATCAGCTCGCCCACGCCATCGCGATCCAGCACCTGGAACGGGTTGTTGGGCAGGATGCCACGCTGGACGTACTCCAGGAGGAACTTGCCCTCGGCGTCGTCTCGGCTGTAGCCGAACGTCGTCTGCGTCAGGTCGTTGGTGCCGAAGGAGAAGAACTCCGCGTACTCGGCGATTTCGTTGGCCGTGAGCGCCGCCCGCGGCACCTCGATCATCGTGCCGAACTTGTACTCGATCTTGACCCCGGCCTGGTCCATCACTTCCTTGGCCACACCCTCCAACTGGTCGCGCACGATGCGCAGCTCGTTGAAGTGGCCGGTGAGCGGGATCATCACTTCGGGCTTGGCGACGACGCCTTCCTTCGTGACCTCGATGGCGGCGCCGAAGATCGCCCGCACCTGCATCTCGGTGATGTCGGGGCGGGTGAGGCCCAGGCGGATACCGCGCAGGCCCAGCATCGGGTTGGCCTCGCGCATCGCCGCCACCTTCTTCAGCAGGGCTTCCTTCTCCGCCAGCTCGTCGGGCTTGTCGCCCTTCTCGCGCAGCAGCGCCACCTCGACCAGCAGCTCCTCATAGGAGGGCAGGAACTCGTGCAGCGGCGGGTCGATGAGGCGGATGATCACCGGGTAGCCGTCCATCGCCCGGAAAATGCCCTTGAAGTCCTCCTTCTGGATCGGGAGGAGCTTGTCCAGGGACTCCTTCCGCACCCGCGGGTCGTCGCTGAGGATCATGCGCTGCACGATAGGCAGGCGCTCGGCCTCGAAGAACATGTGCTCCGTGCGGCACAGACCGATACCCTCGGCGCCGTACTCGCGGGCCTTGCGGGCGTCGCGCGGGTAGTCCGCGTTGGCCCAGGTCCCCAGCTTGCGGATCCCGTCCGCGAAGCCGAGGAGCGCCTTAAGCTCGGCGCCCATCTCCGGCTCGATCATCGGCACGGCGCCGAGGATGACCTCGCCCGAGCTGCCGTTGATGGAAATGAGGTCGCCTTCCTTGACGGTGGCGCCGCCGGTGGTGAACTGGCCATTCTCGTAGTCGATCTTCAGGGACTCGCAGCCGGAAACGCAGGGCTTGCCCAGGCCGCGCGCGACCACGGCCGCGTGGCTGGTGGCGCCGCCGCGGGCGGTCAGGATGCCCTGAGCGCCGAGCATGCCGTGCACGTCGTCCGGGCTGGTCTCGGTGCGGACGAGAATGACCTTCTCGCCCTGCTTGGCCAGGCTCTCGGCCGTGTCCGGGTCGAAGATGGCCTTGCCGGTGGCCGCGCCGGGGGAGGCGTTAAGGCCCTTAGCGATGACTTGCAGCTTGGCGCTGGGGTCGATGCGGCGGTGCAACAACTGCTCGATCTGCACCGGCTCGACGCGCATCACGGCCTCTTCCTTGGAGATGAGGCCCTCGTTGACCATGTCCACGGCAATCTTGACCGCGGCCTGCGCCGTGCGCTTGCCGCCGCGGGTCTGCAGCATGTAGAGCTTGCCGCGCTCGATCGTGAACTCGAGGTCCTGCACGTCGCGATAGTGCTTCTCCATCCGCTCCGCGTTGGCTTTGAACTGGTCAAAGACCGCCGGCATCTCGTCGTGCAGATGAGCGATCTTCTGCGGGGTGCGGGTGCCGGCAACTACGTCCTCGCCCTGGGCGTTGGTCAGGTACTCGCCGTAGAGCAGGTTCTCGCCGGTGGAGGGATTGCGCGTGAAAGCCACGCCGGTGCCGCTGTCGCTGCCCATGTTGCCGAAAACCATGGTCTGGACGTTGACGGCGGTGCCCAGGTCGTGCGGAATCTTGGAGAAGTTGCGGTAGTCCACAGCCCGCTTGCCGCCCCAGGAGGCGAAAACGGCGTTGATGGCCAGGCGCAGCTGCTCGTAGGGATCCGTCGGGAACTCGCGGCCGGTCTCGGCCTTGAAGATCTTCTTGAATTCCTCGCCGACCTCTTTCAGGTCCCCGGCGGTGAGCTCCGTGTCGAGCTTGACGCCCTTGGCTTCTTTCTTAGCCTGCAGCGCGTGCTCGAACTTCTCGGCGTCGATGCCCATGACGATCTTGCCGAACATCTGGATGAACCGGCGGTAGGCATCGTAGCCGAAGCGGGGATTGTTGGTCAGCTGGATCATGCCCGGCAGGGTATCGGGGGTCAGGCCGAGGTTGAGGACGGTATCCATCATGCCCGGCATGGAGAACTTAGCGCCCGAGCGCACGGAGACCAGCAGCGGATTCTTAGCGTCACCGAATTTCTTGCCCGTCTGCTGCTCGACCTTCTTGAGGGCCTCGAGCGACTGCTCCCACATCCCCGCGGGGAACTGCTTATCGTTCGCGTAGTACTCGCGGCAAGCCTCGGTGGTGATGGTGAAGCCCGGAGGCACGGGCAGGCCGGCATTGGTCATTTCGGCGACGCCGGCACCCTTGCCGCCCAGAAGGTCGCGCATCGTGCCGTTGCCTTCCGCAAATAGGTAAACCCACTTCTTTGCCATCTCTAGGCAATTCCTCCCTGTATTCTAGCCAGTGGCTATCGCGCAGTTTGAACTATTATAACAGACGGGCCGCTAGCTCGTGAGCAGATCGGCCAGGCGGGCCCTTAGCTCCGCGACAGGAACCCGCACTTGCTGCATGCTGTCGCGGTCGCGGATCGTTACGGCGTCGTCGTTGAGAGTCTCAAAGTCGATTGTAACGCAAAGGGGCGTGCCAGTCTCGTCTTGCCGGCGGTAGCGCCGGCCGATGCTCTGGGCGTCGTCATAACTCGTGGCGAAATGCGGGCGGAGCGCTGCCCACACCTCCTTGGCCTTCAGCACCAAGGGCTCCTTGCGCGACAGCGGCAGAATCGCCACTTTGTAAGGCGCCAGCGCCTTGTGCAGGCGCAGCACCACGCGCGTGCCCTCCTTATCCGGCTCTTCGTCGTAGGCGTCCACGAGGAAGGCGAGCAACGAGCGGTCCACGCCCGCCGAGGGCTCGATGACGTAAGGCACGAAGCGCTCGCCGGACTCGTCGTCGAAGTAGTCCAGTTCCTGACCGCTGAACTCGGCGTGCCGCTTCAGATCGTAGTCGGTGCGGTTGGCAATGCCCTCTAGCTCCGACCAGCCGAAGGGGAACTGGTACTCCACGTCGGTGGCCCCAGCGGCGTAGTGCGCCCGCTCTGTATCCTCGTGCAGGCGCAGGCGGAGGTTCTCACGCTTGAGGCCAAGACCAAGATACCAGTTCAGGCGCTGTGCTACCCAGCGTTCGTACCATTCCTCGTCCGTGCCGGGCTTGACGAAGTACTCGATCTCCATCTGCTCGAACTCGCGGGTGCGAAAGATGAAGTTGCCCGGGGTGATCTCGTTGCGGAACGATTTGCCGATCTGGGCGATGCCGAAGGGCAGCTTACGCCGGGTGGTATTGAGCACGTTCTTGAAGTTGACGAAGATGCCCTGCGCCGTCTCCGGCCGGAAATAGGCCACCGCGGCCTCCTCCTCCACAGTTTGAACTATTATAACAGACGGGCCGCTAGCTCGTGAGCAGATCGGCCAGGCGGGCCCTTAGCTCCGCGACAGGAACCCGCACTTGCTGCATGCTGTCGCGGTCGCGGATCGTTACGGCGTCGTCGTTGAGAGTCTCAAAGTCGATTGTAACGCAAAGGGGCGTGCCAGTCTCGTCTTGCCGGCGGTAGCGCCGGCCGATGCTCTGGGCGTCGTCATAACTCGTGGCGAAATGCGGGCGGAGCGCTGCCCACACCTCCTTGGCCTTCAGCACCAAGGGCTCCTTGCGCGACAGCGGCAGAATCGCCACTTTGTAAGGCGCCAGCGCCTTGTGCAGGCGCAGCACCACGCGCGTGCCCTCCTTATCCGGCTCTTCGTCGTAGGCGTCCACGAGGAAGGCGAGCAACGAGCGGTCCACGCCCGCCGAGGGCTCGATGACGTAAGGCACGAAGCGCTCGCCGGACTCGTCGTCGAAGTAGTCCAGTTCCTGACCGCTGAACTCGGCGTGCCGCTTCAGATCGTAGTCGGTGCGGTTGGCAATGCCCTCTAGCTCCGACCAGCCGAAGGGGAACTGGTACTCCACGTCGGTGGCCCCAGCGGCGTAGTGCGCCCGCTCTGTATCCTCGTGCAGGCGCAGGCGGAGGTTCTCACGCTTGAGGCCAAGACCAAGATACCAGTTCAGGCGCTGTGCTACCCAGCGTTCGTACCATTCCTCGTCCGTGCCGGGCTTGACGAAGTACTCGATCTCCATCTGCTCGAACTCGCGGGTGCGAAAGATGAAGTTGCCCGGGGTGATCTCGTTGCGGAACGATTTGCCGATCTGGGCGATGCCGAAGGGCAGCTTACGCCGGGTGGTATTGAGCACGTTCTTGAAGTTGACGAAGATGCCCTGCGCCGTCTCCGGCCGGAAATAGGCCACCGCGGCCTCCTCCTCCACCGGGCCGACGAAGGTCTTGAACATCAGATTGAACATCCGCGCCTCGGTCAGCTCGCCGCCGCAGTTGGGGCAGACGGTGCCCTCGACGTGGTCGGCCCGGAAGCGCATTTTGCAGTTCTTGCAGTCAACCATCGGATCTGAGAAGTTCTGGACGTGACCCGAAGCCTCCCAGGTGCGAGGGTGCATAAGGATGGCCGCATCTAGACCGACGATGTCGTCCCGTGTGTACACATTGGCCTGCCACCAGGCCTCGCGTATGTTACGCTTCAACTCCACACCCAGGGGACCGTAGTCCCAGGTGCTGCCGAAGCCGCCGTAGATCTCGCTGCTGGGGAAGACGAAGCCGCGGCGCTTGCAGAGGGAAACGAGAGTGTCCATGCTGACCATAGGGGCAACTCCTTCGCAGCAAAAAGCCTCGCCGTGCGCTTACCGCCAGGTGAGGCAGTGGTGCAAGCATATTCATCCGGCCCGTGCCGGCTGCACGGGCGCTGAAGAGAAGATTAGCACCTGTCCAGTGCGCATGTCAAACCAGTGTATTGCCGTCCCAGAATTGTAACGAGCAGCATAGCGTGGCAATGTGCCCCGCCATTCCGTGCCGTTAGAGGCCAGGGCGGAGGGAGGCTTCCAGCTTGGATGAGTTACGTGACAGGGTGCGGTAAAGCGTGCCCCAAGTGCACTTGGTAGCAGACGTGGACCTGCGCGACAAGGTGATACAGGCCTGGGCGCCTTCTCTCGCCCAAAACGGCTTTGGCAGCATCCGGGAGATCACACCTTGAGGTCGGACCTAATGGGAATACACGCCAAACTCTCGAGCCGCGTCATACATTGCGACCACGTTGTCCGGCGGGACCTCAGCCTCTATGTGGTGAATCGGCGCAAAGACGAAACCGCCCCCCGGGGCCAAGTCGCTAAGGCGGCGTCGCACCTCCTCGCGCACCTGTTCAGGCGTGCCGAAGGGCAAGACGCCCTGGGAGTCGCAGCCTGCCCCCCAGAAGGAGACCCGGTCGCCAAACCGGCGCTTCAAGATCGCCGTGTCCATGCCGGCAGCGGCTACCTGAACGGGGTTCAGGATGTCGACCCCGATGTCGATAAGGTCGTCGATAGCCCAGGCGACCGAGCCGTCGGTGTGGAAGAACACCTTGGCGGCGGTGCCGCGTTTGAACGCGGCCATCATTCGCTCGTGGCGCGGCCTAACGATCTGGCGGTAGGTATGCGGTGCGATCATCGGCCCGTTCTGGTTGGATATATCGTCGCCCCAGCACACCACGTCCACCAGGTCGCCAACTTCTGCCAGCACGTGGTCCACCATCGCCACCATCGCCTCGGTGACCGCGTCCAATAGGGCAGCGGCAAAACGCGGGTCGGCAGCCAGGTCCATCAGCCAGTTAGTGTAGCCACGCAGCATGTGGCACTGGTCGTAGGGGTAAAGCGAGAGGCTAAGCACCACACCGTAGTCACTCTCATCACGTAGGCATAGCGCCCGCTCGCGCAGGCCGACCAGGCGGGCGGGATCGTCGGGGTCGGGCCAGCGGTGTCGCGCCAGGTCCGCCGCTGAGACCACCTCGGCACGGAAGGGTGAATCGACGTCGTAGGCATGGCCATTTGCCGGCTTGTTCCAGACGACCCCCCACTCGTCCCGTTCGCCCTGCCAGGCCTCGTGCCAGGCCGCAGGCGTGCCGGCGCCGATGCCGCCCGGGCGGATGCCTCGCGCGTCCACGTCAAACCGTTGCAGCACCGCCTCCTCCACGACCGCCACTTGGCCCAGGCGGTGCAGAGCCAGAGTCGGGGTGGCGAGGCCGAGACGCTTCTTCAGCCCATCGTAGGTCTGGACGTTGATCGAGCAGGCCAGCGCCGCCCCCAGGTCGAGCGGCACGCGGTCGGGTTCGCGATGCTGGAGCGCGGCCAGGAGGCGCTCGCGGTGCCTCACGCTTTCACCTCCGCAGGAGCGATCTACTTGACGGCGCCGCCCACCAGACCGCGCACAATGCCCCTTTGCGCCACTACGGTGAAGACTAGGACGGGCGCCACCACCAGCACCCCGGCTGCAGCTAGCTTGCCCCAGTTAGGACCCTCGAAGGTAACAAAGCCCGTAATCATAACGGGCGAGGTGATGGTATTGCGCCCGCCGAGGATAAGCGGGTAGAAATACTGGTTCCAGGACATCATCAGGGAGAAGATGGCTGCAGTCGCCAGGCCGGGCGTGGACACGGGCAGCACTACTCTGAGCAGCGCACCCAGGCGAGTGCAACCGTCGATCAGCGCCGCCTCCTCCAGCTCCACCGGCACTCCCTCGAAAAAGCCGGTCATAATCCAAACGACGAAGGGCATCGTGATGGTCAGGTAGGCGATGGTGAGGCCGAGGTAGTTGTCCACCAGACCAACGGAGCGGAAGAGCACGTATAGGGGTATGGCGAAGGCCACGGGCGGTGCCAACCGGGAAAGAAGAATCCAGGCCCCCATGAACGACTTCCCCCGGAAGTTGGCGCGGACCATGGCATAGGCAGCGGGCACGCCGAGGATGAGCGAGACCATTGTGCAGAGGATGCCGACGAGGGTGTTGTTGAAGTAGCTCTTGAGAAAGCCCGCCTCGAGCACTTGACCATAGTTGTCGAGCGTCGGGATGAAGATCCAGGTCGGTGGCAGCGCGAAGGCATCGATGGGCTTCTTGAGCGAGGTGGTGATCAGCCAGAAGAATGGGAAAAAAGTGAAAGCCAACGCCGCGGCAACGATGATGGCGCAGAGCCACGCCACCAAGCGCCTGCGTTGTCTATAACCCATCGTCGTCTCGCTAGACCCGGCCCGCGCCCAGCCAGCGGATGCTGGCGAACGCGATGGTCAGCATCAGGAACACCATCACCACCGACATCACGGCGGCGTCGGCCAGGCGCAAAAAGTAGAAGCCGGTGTTGAAGGCGAGGAAGTTGAGGGTAGTAGTCACCTCCCCCGGCCCGCCGCCCGTCATGATCAAGATCGACTCGAACTTAACGAACGCGTCGACGGCGCGAAACATGATCGCCAGCGCCAGCACCGGCCGCAGCATCGGCAAGGTGATTCGCCAGAAAGTCTGCAAGGCCGACGCGCCGTCGACCACCGCCGCCTCGAAGGGTTCTTCGGGCAGGGAGAGCAGGCCGGCGAGGACGATGGTGGCGACGAAGGGCGTGGCCACCCAGATGTCGGCCACCACTAGCGCCCACATGGCCAGAGCAGGATCGCCCAGCCAATCCTGCGTCGGCAGCCCCAGCAGACCGAGGAAGTAGTTAACGTAACCGAAACGGGTGTTGTAGAGCATGCGCCACGTTAGCGCCACTACGACCGGGGTGGTCATGAGCGGCACCAGGAAGAGCGAGCGTACCACCCTGACACCCCGGAACTGACGCGCCAGCAGGAGTGCCAGCCCCACCCCTAACACCGTTTCGGTGGCCACGCAGGCGGCGACGAGGTAGAACGTATTGAACAGCGCGTTGCGGGTGGCCGGGTCGGAGAGGACTATCTGGTACGTCTCGAGGCCCACGAACGTGTCGCTGTTCGGCTTGGCGAGGTTGTAGCCAGTGAAGCTGAACCAGAGCGCCGTGAGAAACGGTACGACAGTAACCAAGAACAGCACCAGAAAGGCCGGCAGGAAGAGCAGCAACATAATATGACGGTCGATAAACTGCGAGACGGTTTCCCTTGCACCCGCCTGCCCCTCGCGCCCTGCCTGACTGTCCAATTTATCGGCTCGTGCCTCCAAGGCCAAGCGCACCACGTACGCCCTCCCCCGTTAGACAGGGCAGGGGTGAGGCTTCCGCAGTGCCCAATGCCAATCGGGAGACCCTCACCCTAGCCCTCCATCATGGAGAGAACAGATTCGCTCTCTACTTGATGTAGCCGTCCCTCTTCATTATCGCCAGTACCTTGTCGTCGACTTCCTTCATGGCATCCGCGGCGCTGGCCTGGCCGGTGAGCGCCTTGGAGAGGCCCACCGACACGATATCGTTGATCTCCGCTTGCTGGGGGATAAGCGGTTTGTAAGATGGGTCGGCTACCGACATGGCCTTCTCCAGGGCGGCGACGAACTCGGCCGACTGCTTCTTCTTCATCGTGTCACCCAGCAGCAGGGAACGGCGCGTGGGAAGGGTGTAGCCACGCTCCACCATATTCTTCTGCGTCTCCAAGCCGGTGCCCCACTTGATGAATTCCCAGGCGGGGTCCTTCTTCTTGGTGTATACATTCATGATGAAACCCCAGGGGGCCACAGCACCGTACTTCGTGTCACCCGGGGGCCCCTCGACGACCGCGTAGCCGGTCTTGCCGACCACCTTGGACTGGGCGGGGTCCTCTACCTGGGCCGCGAAGACCGGGTCGTCCAGCCACATCGCCACAGTGCCCTGCTGGAAGTCTGCCAGGCACTCGTTCCAGCCGTAGGAGGCCACGCCCTTGGGTCCGTACTCGCGCAGGAGGTTAACCCAGCGGTCGACAGCGGCCACTGCCTCCTTGCCGCCGAACTGCGGCTCCCACTTCTCGTTGAACCAGTTGCCGCGGATGTTGTCGTACCACTTTGCGCCAGAGATCTTCCAGATGAAGATCCAGGGGTAGACGTTCGTGCCCGCCTCGCGGCGCCCGCGGAGAACGAAGCCCGCCTGGCCCAGCTTGGTGAGCTTCTTGGCGTACTCCTCCAGCTCGGCCAGGTTCTTGGGGGATCGGTCGAGCCCGGCAGCCTTGAACATGTCCTTGTTGTAGAAGAGCACCGTGCCCCCGCCCATTAGCGGAATGCCCCACTGCTTGCCATCGAAGTTGAAGGCTGACAGGATCGACGGGATGAGATCTTCGTGCTGGAACTCCTTGTCCTCGGCCTTGGCCTTGGCGATGTAGACGTCGAGCGGCTCGACGCTGTTGGCCTTGGTCAGCTCCGGCATGAAGTTGCCGCGAAAGAAGAACACGTCATACTCGTCGCTTTTAGCGGCGAGGACAGTCCGCACCTTGGGCATCTGCGCCGACTCGGGCAGGAAGTCGACATTGGCCTGGATGCCGGTCTTCTTCTCGAAGTTGGGCAGCTCGGTCTTGAAGTTCACGTCCCAGTTGGCGCCCGTAAGGTGCAGCACGCTGATCTTCTGCCCGGCATAAGGCTTGGCGGCCGGCGCCTGGGTGGCGGCAGGGGCCGGGGCGGGCGTGGCGGCTGGAGCGGGCGGCGCGGCCGTGGCCGCCGGCTTAGCCGCCTGCGTCGCCGCCGGCGCCGGCGCCGCCGTGGGCGAGGGCGCGGCAGCGGGAGCGCAGGCAGCCAACACGCCGACGCTCCCCACCGCCAACGCTTGCAACAGGTTCCGCCTCGTGATCCTTGCTGATGTGTACACGTCACCCTCCTTCTTCAATTGGTTCCGTACTTGACTGTTATGGAGAACGCCACAACAGGCGCGATACGGGCAAGACAGGCCCAGCCGGTCCCCTAGACAGGCAAAGTTAGGATACACCTGCCGGCGACGAGCCAACGGCGGCAAACGAGGCGATGACCTGACGAACGTGCTCACTTAGAGCGACCTTGGCTCCGGCGACGTCTCTGGCCCCCAAGGCAGCCATAATGGCGCGATGCTCACCCAAGGTCGGCAGGGCCCGCCGGTGGCCCAGCTCGGCCAAGAAATGCATGCGCGCGGCGTAGGAATGGACGCGTAGACTGAGATAGATGTCTGCAAGCCGCCGGTTGCCGGAGATGCCGACGACCTGGGCATGGAACTCGGCGTCGAGGCGCATAAAGGCGGAGTAGTCCAAGTAGCGCCCCTCAGGATCGACCAGTTGCTCCATGCCGACCACCAGCCCGCGCAACCGCTCGAGCGAGACGGCGTCGAGAGAGGTCAATCCCTTGTCTAGAGCCGCACATTCCACCAGCAGTCCAGCCTCCAGCACCTCGGTGAGATCGTGCGCGCTCAGATAGCAAACGAAATAGCCCTTGCGCGGTACGTCTTCAACGAGCCCCTCGCCAGACAGCCTATTCAGGGCATCCTTCACTGGACTGCGGCTAACGCCAAGCCGCCCGGCAAGATCAACGACGGTCAGTCGTAGCCCCGGGGCGAGCTCACCCTTGACAATCGCCTCTCTAATGACCTCGTAGGTCCGGTAGCTGAGGTCCGGGTGGTCGGTGAGCGACACCATGCTAGCCATTTGCTAGCTCCACGCAGTAGATGCATTCAGCAGTCATCATTCAGCATTCCAATGCTACCAGGGGCTAGGGGGATTGTCAAGCACTTGAGCTACGTACTGAGATTGCACCATAAGGGTAGGGGTTAAGAGGGGCAGGCGACTCTACAGGAAACGGCCTCCCGATTATGGTAGGTGCTGCCGCCCAGGCAACTCCTATTCAGTGCGAGGAGGTGTAGACACGACAATCTGCTTCGTCAACGTATTCAACCCGTCACAGGCGATCGCGTCCAGTGCAGGATGAGAAGCGGTGTACGTCCTCACAGGAGCTACCGCTGCAGGCTATCCACCAGGGAGGCGTACTTGTCCATCAGGGCTCGCGAGCCCTCCGGGGAGCGGGCCTCGGTGATGATGTGGAAGAGCGGCCGGTCGGGGTCGGGCAACACCAGCACCCACTCCTCCCCCATGGCGATGCGCACGCCGTCGATTTGATGCACACCCGCCGAACGGTACTGCTGGTTCAGCAGGCGCATCACCTGGCCCTTGATCTCCCAGGGGCAGGGCACACGGGTGCGCGACATATGGTACTGCGGCACCTCGGCCACTACGTCCTCGAACTTGACGTCGTAGCTCGCCAGCAGCTCCATCACCTTGGCCACGGTGAACAGGCCGTCCATCACCGGCTGGAAGCGGGGGAAGATCACGCCACCCTCGCCGTCGCCCGCCAGGAGCAGGTCATCGCGGTTGGCGGCAGCGCTCATCAAGGCCTGCCAGGTGTTGCGCGTTCGCAGCACGCTGCCACCGTGCTTCTCCGCCAACTTGTCGAAAAGGTTGGGCGCCGTCACCGGCACGGCCAAGGCGCCCCCGGGGTTGCGACGCAGGATCAACTCCGCCAGCGCCCCCAGGGCTCGCCAACCCGGCACCACCTCGCCGCGGCCGGTAACCAAGAAGACTTTTTCGCCGCCCACGTCGAGACGCACGCCGAGCGTGCTGTGCAGTCCGCCAGCGATCACCGCCAGCTGGTGCATGGCGGCGTCGAATTCCTCCGTCGTTCGCGAAAGCTTGGTCTCGTCGATGCTGCCGTTGAGCGCCACCACGTCTAGCCCCAGCTCGTTGAGCAGGGGCGGCAGAATGACAGAGCCGGTCGAATGGGCATAGTCGAGCACGATGTTGAGTCGGTCAGCATCCTCGCGCACGGCGGCGACGTCGAGCGCCGCCAGGAAATCCTGGCTATAGCATTCGCTGAGCTGCGGCCGCTCCGAGATCATCCCTACCTCGTCGAGGTAGGCCCGGCGATAGTCCTCGCGGAAGAAGGTGTTTTCGATCTTGCGTTCGTCCGTCTTGTCGATGTCCAGACCCCGCGAGTCGAAGAACTTGATATCGACCACCCGGTTGTCGTAGGGCGAAAGGCGGACGTGGACGCCACCCACGGCGTCGGTGACGCGCGTGATGTAGCGGGCCACGGGGATCGGCATGCTTCTTATGTCCACTACATTCATACCCGCGGAGGGCAGGCCGGCGATCATCGCGCGCTTGATCATGCGCGGGGTGCGGTGCGGATCGCGATTCATCGTGACCGAGCCACCCTTGGGCAACGTGGCGCCGTAGGCGGCGCCCAGGCGGGCCCCGAACTCCGGCGTGATGTCGATATTGGCCAGCCCGGTTATGCCCCAGCGGCCGAAGAGCGCCCGCCGTCCCTGGTGCCCCCAGATGATGCTGCTGGAGACCGTGGCGCCGGTCTCCACTTCTTTGTTCGGCCAGATCTTGACCTGAGGCTGGACGATTGCGCCCTCGTGGACAACGGTGTTGTCGCCGATCACGGCGCCCTCGAATATGAGCACCCGGCTCTTGATACTGCACTGGCGGCAAATGATGGCGCCGCGGACCTCCGAGCGCTCCCCCAGGTACGAGTTGCGCCAGATCACGCTGCGGTCGACGTGAGCGTGGCTGTCGACCAAGGCGTACTCACGGATGACACTGGGCCCGTGGACAACGACTCCGCCCTTGATCTTACACCCCTGGCCAAGGAAGACCGGCCCATAGAGCTGGGCGTCGGGGGCAATCTCGACGTCGCCCTCGGTGTAGATGCCGCCGCCAAGGTGCTTGCCGATAGACTCCACGTTCACCTTGCCGTTGAGCACGTCGGCGTTGGCGCGCATATACTCGCCTATGTTGCCCACGTCACACCAGTAGCCGTCGGCCACGTAGCCGAAGAGTGCGTCGCCCTTGCGCAGCATCGCCGGGAAGACGTCCTGGCTGAAGTCGACCTGCTTACCCTCGGGAATGTAGTCGAAGACTTTGGGGTCGAGCACGTAAATGCCGGTATTGACGGTGTCAGAGAAGACTTCTCCCCAGCTGGGTTTCTCCAGGAACTGGCGGATGCGGCTTTCGTCGTCGATGATGATCACGCCGTATTCCAGCGGATTGGGCACGCGATAGAGAGTCAGGGTAGCGGCGGCCTGTTTCCGTAGGTGAAAGCCGATGATCGCTTCCAGATTGATGTCGGTCATCGCGTCGGCGCTGATTACCAGGAAGGGCTCCTGCAGCTGGGCCTCGGCCGCCTTGACGCTGCCCGCCGTGCCCAGAGGCGTCTCCTCCACCGAGTAGGTGATCTGGAGACCGAAGGCGCTGCCGTCGCCGAAGTGGTTCTGGATGACCGAGGCCAGGTATTGGACGGTGACTACTACCTCGGTGATGCCGTGCTTCTTCAGTAGATCGAGCACGTGCTCCATTACCGGCTTGTTGACGATAGGCACCATAGGCTTAGGCCGCTGAATGGTCAAGGGACGCAGACGCGAACCTTCCCCACCCGCCATAACCACGGCTTTCATATTCATCTTGCCTCCCTATCCGCGCCCTCTGCGGTTCGCTCCAAACTCGGCACGAAGGGGGCTCTGCCTTGCCAGGGCGGGGTACGGCGCCGCGGCGAGGCAGCGCTGCCTACGCCCGGGTGAGCGGAATCAGCGCAGGCCGGCGCTAGCCGGACGTGCGCGCCAAAGCTCCCTAGGAAGATTGTAAGTCATGGCCGCAGTGGGTGCAACAGAATCGGCTAGGAGGGGCGCTCGCGAATCAGCGCTTCGCCGTGCTGTTGGAGGGTCTGCGCTCGCTCCGGGGGTAGGGACTTGCTCTTCAAGTACGCGGCCAGAGCCTCACCGGGGGGCATTTGCTGCAGGGCATGGCCGGACCAGCGAGAGCGCACCCGCCGTTCCACGAGCTTACTGACGCCGGCCACGTGGTGGGCCTCGCGCAGGGCCTTGCGCACCTCGCCGTCGAGGATCAAGGGCTCCTTCTCCTCGTCGGTGTGAATGCGCACGCGCACGATGGCTTCGGCCACGTCGCTCTTGTCTATCGCCTCCAGAACCTGGGCGAGGGGATCTTCGCCGTTGGCAGTCACCTCGACGGTAAGAAAGCGGCGGGCCTTGCCCGGCACGAACTCGTACTCCGCTCCACCTCGGCTGACCTGCGCCAAGACGTAGCCCTTCTCCTCGCGCTCCTCGCCGAAGTCCAGGCGTTCGATGCTGCCGCAATAGAGGGTCAGCGGGCGGGTACTCAGGACCTGGTGCTTGTGAACGTGGCCCAGGGCCACGTAGTCGAAGACCGGATTGGCGACCAGACTCTTGGCCAAGGGTATATCCTGGCCCAGAAGCACGCTTTGCTCTGAGCCGAAGACCGATCCCAGCACCGAGGCGTGGGCGCACAGCACGGAGGGCAAGGACGGGTCGACGCGGCCGACCAAATCGCGGACGATGTGCTCGATCTTGTCGGCGGTGGCCTGGTTGATCTCGTCAAGCGTCTTGTTCTTGTACTCGTCTTTGACGAGCAGGGCGCTGCGCAGCACCCAGGGCAGCGCCGCCACCTGTAAGGCACCGCTCTTGGTCCGCAAAACGTGCAGGCCGGGCCGGCGCGCCACCTGGACATTGGGTACCTCAAGGGTGGCAAAGATCTCCATAGTGTTGGCGCGCCCGCTGGCCAGCGGCAGGTCGTGGTTGCCAACCAAGAGGAAGACCTGGACGCCCGCCTTGGCCAGGCGATGGATGCGCGCCGCGAACTCCCGCTGGTAGGTTTGGTTGGGCTCCCGGGTGCGGTAGGCGTCGCCACAGAAAAGGAAGAGGTCCACCTCGCGCGCCAGCGCGCCCTCCACGGCGCCGTCGAGCGCCGCCAGGAAGTCCTCGGCGCGGCTGTTCAGGCCCGTGGCAGGATTGGGGCGGCCGTAGAGCTCGGTGCCGAGATGGATATCAGCCAGGTGCAGAAGGCGGATGGGCGGCAAGAGCATCGCTCCCCTTGGCTTTCTGGGCGGCGCGGTCGCCAGTATAGCATTCCGGAACCGGGCTCAGCAATCGCCGGCGGTCTCCCTCGACCCCGACAAGGGTCAGGCGGCGGTGCTGGCCCGGCCGGCGGTGTACTCGGCGACGGCAGAGGGAACGAGAACCCGCAGCGCGGCAGGCACGCTCGCCGCCCGCACGGGCGTCCAGCCACGGTGCTCGCCGTCGACATCCAGCTCCTGCGCGGGGTCTGCGGTAACGCTGACGGTGCGACCGCTGAGGCTGAGCAGAAGCTCGGGCGAGGGCTGGCGGTTGAGGGCAAAGTCGACGCCGAGGCGAAGCAAGGCCCTACGGTTGGGCGTGCGAGGCAGCCGCACCAGCAGTCGCCCGGCAGGCACCGGCGCCCAGCCCGCGGCAAGCTCAGCCTGCCCGGAGTAGCGGCCGTTACCGATGGCGATCACAGTCGTCTGCAGAGCAAAGACTTCCTCATCGACCTGGAGGTGGGCGACGAAGGGGCGCGTGTGAGAGAGGGCGTAGAGCGCGGCCAGCGGGTAGGCCAGTCTGCCACCTGCCTTCTTTAGCCAGTTGGGGATGGTGTGGTTGGCGTGGGCGGGGTAGCCAATGAGGGCCGTGCCTGTATAATAGATGCCATTCACTCTGGCGAGCGGCACCGGCACGGGTACTCCCTCGGCTACAACCCGGCAGGCAGCGACCGGGTCCCAGGGAATGCCGAGGGCGCGCACGAAATCGTTGCCCGTGCCCAGCGGCAACAGCCCCAGGACGGCGTCGCTCTGCGCCAGCGCGTCGGCCACGGCCGAGATCGTACCGTCGCCGCCGCCGACCACTAGCAACCTGGCGCCGCCGGCCAGGGAGGCGCGCACGGCCCGCAGCAGGTCACGCTCGCCATGCACCGGGTAGGAGGCCAGAAGGCGGATTCCCAGACGTTTCAACTCGCCGTGGGCCGCGCGAAAGGAGCGCGCCCCTCGCCGGGAGCGCGTGTTGACGATCAGCACCGCTTTGGCCGCCCGCGAGTATCCCGTGCCGTCGGCTTGCATCGTTCTTGCTTGTTTCCTGTGTGTTGCTAGCAATGGCACAAGTGCAGGATCGGTTCCATTTGTCCGGGCTCTCGCTTGCTCGCGGCCTGTAACAAACGAAGGAAGGCGACGTTATCATTCGCGAAGAGGGTCAATCCGGCCGGGTTCTTCCGCTAGGGCACGAAGTGAATGACGTGGCCCAACCGCAGGCGTTGTCGACCGACGAGGCGGGGCTGGTCGGGCGCGCGCAGGCCGGCGACGCCCAGGCTTTCGCCGTTCTATACGACGTTCACGTCGCCCGGGTCTATCGGTATGTGTTCTACCACCTGGGCAACCAGGCCGACGCGGAGGACGTGAGCCAGCAGACTTTTCTGCAGGCGTGGCGAGCCATCGGGACGTACCGGCGGGGCACGAGCCCGTTCATCGCTTGGTTGCTGACGATAGCCCATAACGCGGCGGTGAGCCTGCGGCGCCGGACGAAGGACGAGACCCGCTTCGAGGTCGAACCGGCGGCTACCCACCGCTGGAGCGACCCAGAAGCGCAGGCCCTGAGCAAGTACGATCGTCTGGCTGTGCGGCGCGCGATTCTGCGCCTGAAACCTGATCAGCAGCAGGTGGTGCTGTTGCGCTTTCTTGAGCAACTCGACTACGCCGAGATCGCCGCGGCACTCGGCAAGCGTGAGGGCAACATCAGGGTTATTCAGCACCGCGCTCTGACCGAGTTGCGCCGAATGCTAGCTAGTGAGGTGGCTGAGCGATGAGCCGGGTGAGCCCAGACCTCTTGGCTTATTGCTGCGCGGACATTAGGGCAGGTCACGCGACGGTCGCCGATTGCGTCGCTGTCCATCCGGAAGTCGGCGCGGAGCTGGCCGAGCTGCTGGCGCTGGCCGCGGCGTTGACCGCCACCCCGGCCATTGAGCCCCGGGCAGGTTTCGCCGAGCGGGGCCGCGCGAGCCTGTTGGCGACGATCACGGGGCCGGGCCCGAGCGAGACGCGACCGTGGCTGAGGGGCCAGCGAGAAGCGCTCGCGAGTCTCTTTGGTTCTCTGGCGATGCCTCGCCTGGCCAGAGTGGCCGCGACGTTGGCGCTGGTCTTGTTTATTATGCTGGCGCTGGGCGGCGGCGCGGTCTATGCCGCGCAAGCTGCGTTGCCCGGCGACTCGCTCTACGCCCTGAAACTTGCCGGCGAGGACCTGCGCTTGCGGTTGAGCCAACCGGACCTGGATCGGGCGCGGCTCCACCTCGAGCTGGCGGATACCCGGCTGAGCGAACTGCAAAGGCTCGCCGCCCAGAACCGCTTCGCGGCAATGAACGACTTGCTCCCCGTTTATCAAGAGCAACTGGCGCAGGCCGAACGGCACGCGGAATCCGTGGCCTTCGCGGGCGAACAGGCGCGGCAGGCCGAGCTGGCTCTGCTGCGCGCTCGTCTGCGGCAGCAGGAGCAGACGCTGGCCAAGCTACAGGCCGGCGCTCCGGCCGACGTCGCTCGCGGCCTGGCCCTGGCCGCGGCACGCGCCCAGGGCCTGCCCGCGGTGGCGGAAGAGCGCTGGCATGTGGGCACGGCCAGCGCCGTAACCTCGGGCACAACCCCGGCAACTGACGCCAGTCTGGACCAGATGGAACTTGCCCTGGCGGGGCTAGCGAGCGATCCGCTGTTGCCCGGGGACAGTCAGAAGAGCCTCATGGCCAAGATAGAGGCAGCCCGCCAGGCCGTGGAGCGCGGGCAGAGCCAGGTGGCGTTGAGCATGCTAGACGCCTTCCGCAACGAGCTGGAGGCCCAGTACAGGGCCGGCCATCTGGCAGAGGCCAACTACCAGTACTTGCTGAGCCTGCACGACCAGAGCGTGGCGACGGTACCGCCCGCCGCCGCACCGAGCGAAGCCAAGCCAGGCAGCCCCGAGAAGGCGGCGACACCAGCAGTACAGGAGAAGCCGGCAACGGGTGAGGATCAGACGCCACCAGGGCAGGCCAAGCTACCACCCGGCCAGGAGAAGAAGCAGGACAACGAAGGTGGTAAGGGCCCCGGCCACAAGCCTTGAGCCGGCCGGATGAGCAGGCCCGGAGACGATTAACCGCCCCTCGCCAGATCTGGCGAGGGGCGGCCGTTTGGTTCTACCCTGCCTTCATGCTCGTCGTGGGCGCCCACTACCTATCGTTCGTATTCCTCCATGGCATGCGCCACTACATCTTCCTCGGGGCAGCGCTGATTGGCAGCGGCCTGGCCCTCGGCATCCTCTTCCCGAGCATCTTCGCGGCGGGCGGTTGGCTGACCGGGCTGGCCCTGGTGGTCTTTGGGCTCTTCGTGTGGCAGAGCGGAGTAGGGAAAGACGAGCGGCAAGCCGTCTAGGCGGACCCGCTCTCTCGTGCGCGGGCAAGCTCAGACAGCGCCTCTTCGTAAGCACGCAACGTATCGGCCGTGAAAAGGACGAAAGTGACCGATTTGACGCTGGAGCGGCCGTCGCTGGCGAGGCAGTAGTCCAGCACCGTGCGCAGGGCAATGCGCGCCGCCTGGTCCACCGGGTAGCGGTAGGCGCCCGTGCTGAGGGAGGGAAAGGCGATGCTGGCGGTGCCGTGCTCCTCCGCCAGGCGCAGTGAGTAGCGATAGGCCGAGGCCAGCAGCGCGGCCTCTCCCCGCCCGCCGCCGCTCCAGACGGGCCCGACGGCGTGGATGACGTACTGGGCGGGCAGGTTGCCGGCACCGGTGAGCCGCGCCTCACCCGTGAGACAACCACCCAGGCGCCGGCACTCCTCCATGATCGCGGGCCCGCCCGCCCGGTGGATGGCGCCGTCCACGCCGCCCCCGCCCCTCAGGCCCGAGTTGGCAGCGTTGACGATGGCGTCCGCGTGTTCTCTGGTTATGTCGCCTTGCACCAGGTGCAGACGGCAGTCGCCGAGCTGCAGGTCTCTCATTTCTTGGGCCCTCTCTTCATCAGCAGCCAGTTCTTGCCGTCGGTGTGCAAGAGCAGGTACTCGCCCTGCAGACGCTCGCCGGCCAAACTGAACTCCAGCCTGTCCTCGCGCCTGGCGAGCAACCGGTAGGTACCGTGGTCCCAGATGGCGACGGTGCCGGCGCCGTAGCCCTCGGGAATGACGCCCGCGAAGTCGACGTAGTCCACCGGATGATCCTCCACCTGCACGGCGAGGCGGCGGACGCTGGGTTGCTCCGGCGGGCCCTTGGGCACGGCCCAGCTCTTGAGCACGCCGTCCATCTCCAGGCGGAAATCGTAGTGCAGGCGCGAGGCGTGATGCTCCTGCACGACGAAGCGGTTGAGGCCAGAATCCTTCACCTCGCCCGCCGGCTCGGGGGTGCTGGTGAAGTCCCGTTTTTCCTTGTACTCTTCCAGAGCCATCCTGGCATTCCTCCTTCGGCAGGAACGAGCCTCTGCCGAGCGAAGGCCCGGCGGTCTCGTCGGGCCTACAGAAGAGGGACGCACGATGGTGCGCCCCCACGGTCGGCTCGCAGCTCCTCTCGCCAGTCTACCCCTTCACCGCCCCCGCGGTCAGACCGGAAACGTACTGGTCGACGAAGAACGAGTAGATGAACGCCACCGGCACCGAGCCTAGAATGCCCACGGCCATCAGCGCTCCCCACCCCAGCACGTCGGAGCGGATGAGCTCCGTGACCGCGCCGACGGGTATGGTCTTCATCGGCCCGGAGGACATGAAGACAAGGGCATAGAGAAACTCGTTCCAGGAGAGGGTGAAAGAGAAGATGCCGGCCGAGAGCACGCCGGGCAACGCCAGAGGCAGAATAATCTTAATCAACGACCCCAGTCTACTCGAACCGTCGATGAGGGCGCTCTCTTCGATCTCCTTAGGTATCGTCCGGAAGTAGCCCATCAGCAACCAGGAGGCGAAGGGGATCAGCTGGGTGGGATAGGTGAAGATCAGCGCCCAGTAGGTGTTGAACAGATCGTACCTGGCAATGACCTGAGCCAGAGGCAGGAAGAGAAGGGTAGGCGGCACCAGATAGGCCAGGAAGATGCCGACGCCCAGGAAGTTGCTGCCGGGGAAGCGCAAGCGAGCCAGAGCGTAGCCGGCGAGCACGCTGCAGAAGAGCGATACGGCCGTAGATGCCGTGGCGACGATGAGCGTGTTCTTAAACCACTCGGGGAACGTAGTGTCCGTAAACAAGAACTGGTAGTTCTCGAGGGTCAACGTGTGGATCCAGAATGGGTTGAAGCGACCGGAGACCGTCTCGGTCGTCGGCCGCAACGAGACGATGGTCATCCAGTAGAAAGGGAACAACAGGAAGATCAGGAATAGCGCCAACGGTATGTAGAAGGTGAGGCGTCGGCTCCAGGTCCAGCTACCTACCACCTCACACCTCCCTGCGCAGGTAAACTAGCAGTAGGATGGCGAAAAAGGCGAGGATCGGGAACATATAGAGTGCGATGGCCGCGCCCACGCCGATTTGCGCCGCCGACATGCCCATCTGGTAAGCGTAGGTGCCAAAGATGTGGGTCGAGTTGGCCGGGCCGCCCCGGGTCAACACATAGATCAGCTGGAAGTCGGCGAAGGTCCAGATGATCGAGAAGAGGGTGGCGATCAGGGTGACCCCGGTGATCACCGGCACGGTGACGTTGAGGAAGCGCTGCCAGGGGCTGGCGCCATCGATGGCGGCCGCCTCGTGCAGTTCGGAAGGCACCGCCTGCAAGCCGGCGAGGATGGTTACGGCGAAGAAGGGGATGCCACGCCAGATGTTGGCGACCATCACGGAGATGATGGCCAACGTCGGATCGCCCAAGAAAGGTATCTTCTGACTGGTCCAGCCCCAGGTCATGAATAGCCAGGAGAAGGGGCTGAGAACGCCGTCGTAGATCATCAGCCAGCCGAGGCTGCTCAGGGCCGTGGGCACGATCCAGGGCAGAAGGACCGCCGCCCGCACTATATTTTGGAAAGGCATCCTGGCGTTCAGGAGAATCGCCAGCAGCAGCCCCAACACCGCTTTGACCGGCACCGTCCCCAGGGCATAGACGAACGTGTTGCCCGTCGTTTGGACGAAGATGCTGTCGGTGAGCAGGTCGGAGAAGTTCTTCAAGCCAATGAACGTCCCTGGCACGCCGATCATCGAGTCGGTGAGGGACAGCCAGATGCCCAAGACAAAAGGATACCCCATGAACGCCAGGAGGATAATCCCGGCGGGCAGCATCAAGATGACGCCCAGGCTCGTCTCTCGCTCTAGCAGAAGTCCCGGACGAGCGAGGAAACTCGGGCGCGCGGGAACCGCCGCCTGCATGGCTGGGGGAGGTGGGCCGGAACGGCTCAAGGTGGCGACCTCCTAACGAACGCGGCAGCCGCCAGGGCCGCGGCTGCCGCCGTGCTTGCTTCGCGTCAGACGCGATCGAGGCCAAATAGTGTGTCTGGCGAATGAGTCGCGCACTACTTCGAGTGTACACCAGGGAGCGCCGGGCGGGCGAGTGCGCGCCAGGCCAAGCCGGGCCATGCCCGGCGCCGTCCCTCCCCAGGCGGAATGCGTCTGAGTCGGTCCCTTCCGCCCCTTGGCCCGAGGTGTTGAGCCCCCGGGCCAAGGGCACGGAAACGTGCCCGCCGCCCCCGTGAGGGGCGGCGGGAGAGAGCTTGGTGGGACTAGGCGCCGTAGATCTTCTTCAGCTCGTCCTCGGCCCACTTGATGGAGCCTGCGGCGTCCTTGCTGGTCACGGCCTTGGCGTACATGTCGACGATGATATACTTGGAGTACACGGTCGCCGCCTTCGTGTCATCCGGACCGGCGTAGCCGTCGATGCGGCCGTATTTCGGCACGTCCCGGTAGATGGTCATGATCGGATCCTTGGTCCACATCGGGTCGTTGTACCATTTCTTGGTGTTGCCGGTCATGTAGCCCTCGTGGACGTGGAACCAGTCGCCGTACTCCTTGTCGCCGAAGAACCACTTGAGGAACTCCTTGGCCGTGTCGGCGTTCTTGGAGTTCTTCAAGATGCCCAGCGTGCGGGTGCCGTGGCGGATGTAGCGCTGGCCGCTCGAGCCCTTCGGCAGGAGCATGATGTTCATGTCCTTGGCGATGGCGGGGAAGTCCTTCTTGCAGGCGAAGTAGATGCTCGAGCCGTTGTAAGTGGACGAGATCTGCTCGGAGGTCCAGGCGCGGTTGTTGGCCGAGTCGTCCCAGGAGGTGCCAGTGGGGTCGTAGGCGTCCTGCCAGGCCTGGATGAACTTCTTCATCGCGTCCACGAAACTGGGTTGATTGACGACGACGGTCTTGCCATCTTTCTCCCGCTCCATGGCGCCGTTGGACCACATGTAGGGATAGCAGAAGCCCGGCGGGTCGCCGGTGCTGTGGCCCAGGGCCTGGCCGAACGGCTTGCCGGTGTTGGCCTTGACCCACTTGCCAATGGCGAAATACTCGTCCCAGGTCATGTCCATGGTGGAGCTGTCCTCGGGCTTGAACTTGGTCATCCCGAGGGCCTTGACCGCGTCCTGGAACGGCTTGACGCGGTAGTTGATCAGACCGCCGGACTCGCCGTGCGGCACGCCGTACCACTTGCCGTTGACCGGGCCGGCGTTGAGCACGTACTCCTCGTAGCCGCCGCCGGCCTTGCCGACCGCCTCGGCGATGTCGGTCACTTCCACCAGGCTGTTCTGGTACAGGAAGTTCCAGCCCGGCCACAGCTCGACGACGTCGATGCCGCCGGCCTGGATGGCAGCAGAGATCTTGGGCTGCAGGTCAGGCCAGGCTGAGAAGTCCGCCGTCACCTTGACGCCGGCCTGAGTGCCCCAGTCCTCGAAGCTCTTCTTGGCGAACGCCTGCCAATCGGCGTTAAAGTAGGAGCCTTCGAGAATGGTGAGCGAGGTGCCCTTGATACTTGCCGGCGGCGTGTAAGCGGCCGCGGTGGCGGCTGGCGCGGTGGCTGCGGCGCCTGCCTTGGTGGCGGCGGGAGCCGCGGTGGCTGCGGGAGCCGCGGTGGCGGCGGGAGCCGTGGTCGCCGCAGGCTTGGGCGCCTGCGTGGGCGCCGCCGTGGGCGCGGGCGCCGCCGCTTGCTGGCAGGCCGCCAAGAGCGGCAGGGCGCCTACCGCGGCAGCACGGGCGAGGAACGCGCGACGACTTACTCTACTCAAGTTCTCCCCCTTCTTCTTAGGTCACGGACCATCTGTCCGTGACCACTAACTGGTGCGGCCTACTCTCGTACGGCGAGAGCGAGGCCAGCTACCAGAAGACCGACGTACTGGACGCTGAATCAGGCCACCGATCCGCTATCGCCACCCCCGGCCCAATCGGGAACAGGGGGTGCCTGCCCGAGAAAAGGGTGCCATCTGCTTCTTGTAGCTAAATTCTATTAAGAATCGAGCGGGCTGTCAAGCCCCGACGCCGTTGGCTGCATAACGTCTAAACGCCCGCGCACTTGACAGGAAAAGCGGCCATTGGCGGCTAACGAGGACGCCGGGCAGGGCGTAAGCTTCGTTTAGGCAGGCCCTGGCCTCAATGCCTCGGAGCCACCGAGCCTTAGGCGGCAGCGCCAACGAGGTTGGCGACGTAGATGTAGAGGATATGACTGAACTGCCAGAAACCGGCCATCTATGTGCAACGGGACCGACCCCGTGCCGTCGCGAGAAGGGGCAACGCAACGTCTATGGCAGTTCAGAGTATACACAGAGAAACATCAGGCTGTCAAGCTCCCTGTAACTGACTGCGGTGCCTCCGCGGTGTCGTCGCGGTGTCATGTGCGCCCCCGGGTGACTTTCGGGAGGTCGACGCTACAATAAACGTCGAAGCCTCGGCCTCCTGGGATGCCGGCGCCACAGCCCAGCCTGGCCTAGCGGAACCAAGCCGGCTCGGTTGCTTGACTCCGTGCCGTCCCGCTAGCTATCATTTCCCTAGGGAACAGCACGGGAGGCAAAGCGTGGGTAAGATATTGATCGGCACCTGCTCCTGGACCGACAAGGAACTGGTCAGCAGCGCCACGTTCTATCCGCACACGAGCATGTCCGCGGAGGAACGATTGCGCTTCTATGCCGAACAGTTCCCCTTGGTGGAGGTAGACAGCACCTACTACGCGTTGCCCAGCGAGCGCACCGCTGCCGTGTGGGCAGAGCGCACTCCGCCCGATTTCACCTTCGACGTCAAGGCTTTCCGCCTCTTCACCGGCCACTGGGCGGATAAGGCCGCCTTTCCTCGCGATCTGCACCAGGAGATCGGGGAGGTTCCAAGCGGCAAGCGAGGCTTCTACTACCGTGACGTGACCGAACCGGTTAAGGAAGAGCTATGGCGCCGCTTTCGCGATTCCCTGGTGCCGCTGCGGGCAGCCGGCAAGTTGGGCCTGGTACTGTTGCAGTACCCCGCTTGGGTCTTTCCCGGACCACAGAGCAAGGACCTTATCCTCAAAGCGAAAGAGGAGCTGGCGGCCGATAGCCTGGCGGTGGAGTTCCGGCACCATTCCTGGCTGGACGAGAAGCACCGCGCCGACACCCTGCGCTTCTTGCGAGAGAACAATCTGACTTTCGTCACCGTGGACGAGCCGCAAGGCTTCCCTTCCTCGATGCCGCCGGTGGCAGTCGCCACCTCGGATACGGCCTACGTGCGCTTCCACGGCCGCAACGCGGCCACCTGGCAGGCGAAGGCCGAGAGTTCCGCCAGCCGCTTCGACTGGTACTACACCTCCGCGGAGATGGGCGAGTGGGTGCCGAAGATCCGCGAGCTGCAGGCAGAAGCCAGGACCGTACACGCCTTGATGAACACGAACCGCGGCGACCAGGGGCCGGCCAACGCCCGCCTGCTGGCCAGCCTGTTACAGGTCCCGCTGGGCGCGGACCACCAGGACTTGTTCCACCCGTAGCAGCCAGTCCCACTGACGCGGAACGCCCGCCGCGAGAAAACGGGCGTCCCCTGCCAATACGGTCGCCTGCTCCCATCAGCCTACCACCATCTCTCTCGCTCGGTCCGCCGTACAGCTGCCGGCCGATGGTACGTTTCTTGCGAAGCTCAGCTTGTGGGCGCACTTGCCCCGCTAGGTAAGCTGCGCCCACAGCAACTCGGCCACGGGGGCGCCATGGACGGCTGGCAGGGTTTCTTCGGCCCCAACGCGGGCTACGTGGCGGAGCTCTACGAACGGTACCAGCGCGACTCTGCTGCCGTAGACGAGGCCACGCGGGCCTTCTTCTCCCACTGGCAACCGCCTACAGTCTCCCCGGCACCGACGGTCGCGGGCGCGCCGGCCGACCTGGATAAGGCAGTTGCCGTAGCCAACCTGGCGGGCGCCATTCGTGCCTTCGGCCACCTCGACTCGCACCTCGACCCCTTGGGTACCCCGCCGCACGGCGACCCCGCGCTGCGGCCGGAAAACCATGGGTTGAGCGAGGCCGACCTCGCCGCGCTGCCGGCCGAGCTAGTGGGCGGTCCGGCGGCCGCGGGTGCCGCCAACGCCGCCGAGGCCATCACCCGCCTGCGCCGCCTCTACTGCGGCAGCAGCGGCTACGAGTACGACCACGTCCACGGCGACGCCGAGCGCTCCTGGCTGCGCGACGCCGTGGAGTCGGGGCGCTATGCCCAGCCGCTGGCGCCTGACGAGGCCAAGCGCCTCTTGGAGCGTCTCACCGAGGTCGAAGGGTTCGAGCGTTACCTGCAGCGCACCTTTCCCGGCCAGACCCGCTTCTCGCTCGAGGGGCTGGACATGCTGGTGCCGATGCTGGACAGCATAGTGGCGGACGCGGCGCGGGCGGACGTCTGCGAGGTAATGCTGGCGATGGCCCACCGGGGACGCTTGAACGTGCTGGCCCACGTCCTCGGCAAGCCGTACTCACTTATCCTGGCCGAGTTCGAGGGCGCGGTGCGCAACAAAGGCGTCGCGCCGGCCCAGGGGGGGCTGGGCGGCTGGACGGGAGACGTCAAGTACCACCTGGGCGGCACAATGCCCTACCGGGAAGGGGAGTACGTCACGATCGTGGCCACGATGGCGCCGAACCCAAGCCACCTGGAAGCGATCAACCCCGTGGCCGAGGGTATGGCCCGAGCCTCCGACGAGGGCACCGACCAGGCGGGACCGCCGGAGTTCTACCCCAACGCGGCGCTGCCCGTCGTTATCCACGGCGACGCCGCCTTCTCCGCGCAAGGGGTAGTCGCCGAGACCCTCGCCCTCTCCGGACTAGCCGGCTACCAGACGGCGGGAACGATCCACATCATCGCCAACAACCAGCTGGGCTTCACGGCCACCCCGGAGGAGGGCCGGTCCACACTCTACGCCAGCGACCTGGCCAAGGGCTTTGAAATCCCCATCGTTCACGTCAACGCCGACGACCCGGAGGCCTGCCTGGCGGCGGCACGCCTGACCTCGGCCTATAGGCAGCAGTTCCACCGTGACTTCTTGATCGATCTCGTGGGCTACCGGCGCTATGGGCACAACGAGGGCGACGATCCCACCTTCACCCAGCCCTTGCTCTACGCCCGCGTGGCGGCGCAGCCCAGCGTGCGCCAGCAGTGGGAGCAGCGCCTCGCCTCTGCCGGGCTGGTCAGCCAGGCAGAGGCTGAGAAGATAGCACAGCAGGTGAGCGACAGGCTGCGCCAGGCCCGAGAAGCGGCCGGGCAGGTCGAAGACGGTTCGCCGGGCAAACCACAGACCCACGGCCAGCGGGAGAATCGGGGGACCGCCGTGTCGGAGTCAGACCTGCGCCGGTTGAACGAGGAGCTCTGCCGCCTGCCGGCCGGTTTCACCACCAACCCGCGCCTGGCGCGCACGCTGCAGCGGCGCTGTTCGGCTTTGGAGACGGGCGGCAGGATAGACTGGGGGCAGGCGGAAACGCTGGCCTTCGCTTCCCTGCTGGCCCAGGGCGTGGCCATACGTCTCAGCGGCCAGGATACGGTCCGTGGCACGTTTAGCCAGCGGCAGCTGGCGGTCTTCGACCAGCGCACGGGAGAGGAGTACGTACCTCTGCAGCAACTGCCCTCGGCCAGGGCCTCCTTCGCCGCCTACAACAGCCCTCTCTCCGAGAGCGCGGCCCTGGGCTTCGAGTACGGCTACAGCGTTCATTCCAAGGGCGTTCTGGTGCTGTGGGAGGCGCAGTACGGCGACTTCGCCAACGGGGCGCAGGTAGTGATCGACCAGTTCGTCGCCTCTGGCAGAGCCAAGTGGCAGGAGGAGTCCGCGCTCGTCCTGCTATTGCCCCACGGCTTCGAGGGGCAGGGCCCGGAGCACTCCAGCGCCCGTTTGGAGCGATTCCTCGAGCTGGCGGCGGAGGACAACCTGCGCATTGCCAACCCGAGCACCGCGGGCCAGTACTTCCACCTGCTGCGCTGGCAGGCGGGCCTGATGGACAGCGACCCGCGACCGCTCGTGGTGATGACACCCAAGAGCCTGTTGCGGCTGCCGGAGGCGGCGGCGTCACTCTCGGACCTGACCAGCGGCCACTTCAGGCCTGTGCTGGACGATCCGCAGGCAGGGGCCAGGGCGCAGCGCGTCAACCGTCTGCTGCTCTGCAGCGGCAAGGTCTACTACGATCTGCTCGCCGGGAAGGCTCGCGGGCGCGGGGAGCAGGTGGCGCTGGCCCGCCTGGAATTGCTGTATCCGTTTCCAGCCGAGGAGCTGGCGCGCCTCCTCGGGCGCTACTCCAATCTGACGGAAATCGTTTGGGTGCAAGAAGAGCCGGAGAACATGGGTGCCTGGCGCTTTGTCGCCACCCGCCTGCGAAGGCTATTGCCGCAGGGCACGGACCTGCACTACGTGGGCCGCCCCCGGCGCGCCAGCCCCGCGGAGGGGTCGACTTCCTGGCACCTGGCGGAGCAGACGCGCATCGTGGAGACGGCCTTAGGAAGCGAGGCCGAGCCACGGGAGATGTTGAGGGGAGCTGGCCATGCCGGTTGAGGTTAGAGTCCCCCAGCTAGGGGAGTCGGTGGTCGAGGCCACCGTGGGCAAATGGCTGAAGCACGAGGGTGAGCAGGTCGTCACCGGCGAACCCTTGGTAGAACTGGAAACGGAGAAAGTGAGCCTCGAGGTGGCGGCCGAGTCCCCAGGGGTGCTAGCCAAGATAGCGCAACCGGAGGGCGCGAACGTGCGGGTGGGCGAGGTGCTGGCCACGATCGGCGAGGCGGTGCCCGCGCGAGAGGCGGGAGCGCAGTCCGCGGCAGGCCCGGCCCAGCCGCTACCCCGGGTGGAGCCGGCGCCCGCGGCTCAGCCGACGGTGGGGGCGCCGGAGGCCGGCCAGATGCCCGACGGCACCCATCCTTCCTCGCCCTCCGCCAGGCGGGTGGCCGAAGAACACGGCGTTGATCTTTCTGAGGTGGCGGGCAGCGGCCCGGGCGGTAGGGTGACGCGCGAGGATGTGCTGGCCTACGTGGAGAGCGGCCGTCCGGCCGCCGCTGCCCCGGCGGCACCGGCGCCGGCCCCAACGGCCACCCCTCCCGCGCCGGCCAGCCCGACCCAGGCGGCGCCGGCTCCGCCCAGCCCCGGCGAGGGCGAACGCGAGGAGCGGGTGCGCCTTTCCCGCAGGCGCCTCACCATCGCTCGCCGCCTGGTGGAAGCGCAGCAGACGGCGGCGATGCTGACCACCTTCAACGAAGCCGACCTGGGCGTCGTGATGGAACTGCGCCGGCGGCGCAAGGAGGCCTTTCAACAGCGCCACGGGGTGGGACTTGGCTTCATGTCCTTCTTCACGAAGGCCGTAGTGGGGGCGCTGAAGGCCTTCCCCGAGCTGAACTCCGAGCTGCAAGGGGAGGAATTGGTCATCAAGCACCACTACGACATCGGCGTCGCCGTGGACGCAGAGGGCGGCCTGGTGGTGCCCGTGCTGCGCGACGCCGACCGCAAGTCGTTCGCCGAGGTCGAGCGGGAGATCGGCGAGCTGGCGACCCGGGCCAGAGAGAACAAGCTGAGCCTGGCCGACCTGCAAGGTGGCACCTTCACCATCACCAACGGTGGCGTCTTCGGTTCCCTACTGTCCACGCCCATCCTAAACACGCCACAAGTGGGCATTCTGGGCATGCACCGCATCCAGGAGCGGCCGGTCGCCCGGGAGGGGCAGGTCGTCATCCGGCCGATGATGTACCTGGCGCTGTCTTACGACCACCGGGTGGTCGATGGCCGGGAAGCCGTGCAGTTTCTGGTAAGGGTGAAGGAGCTGATCGAGGACCCGGAGAGCTTGCTCCTGGAAGGATAGGTGGCAATTGCCGGCAGCGCGGCAGCAGCGGCGCCGCACTTGGCGCACATGAAGACGCCCGTCGCTCGCTTAGCGACGGGCGTCCATGCGTCGGGACTAGCGGGCTGCCTTGCGATTTCGCCGGCGAGCGGCCTTGCGCTCCGCGATCCTAGCCTTCTCGGAGTTGGAGATGAAGAAGCGGTGCGATTTGACCTCATTGATGATGCCAGAGCGCCGCACCAATGCCGTGAAGCGAGCGAGCAGCGCCTCTTGGCTCTCGCCATCGCGAATGGATACGTGCAAGTCTGCGAACCCTGCCTTTCCTTCCCAGAATCTGGCCGACGCCCGACCACGGGTATCTATTCGCCACCGCCCCCGGGGATGCGCCCCAGGCCGGCTCGAGGCCGGGACCGGCGTCGCCGCCAGTTCCAGAAATCGCCGGCGCGTAGCGGAGAGGCAGGGCCGGCGACGGGAACAAAGGCAGACAGGACGCTACGACGGGCAATAGGCTAAGCGTCAAACGCATTATACAACACCGGCGGTCCGCGCGCATAGACCCCGGGGCAATCCATCTTCGCCCAGGGCAGCTGCAACAGATTCCGCGCGTGTTATGATTAAGGAAGCCCTCACCCCATCTTGTTGGGCCCTAGGGGCCAGGTCGAGGAGGTTGTGTTGATAGCGCGCACGCCGATTAACCCCGGCAGTATCGATTGGACGGGCGAGAACCCCGGCATCTACCTGAAGAATGCACTCGACGGCCCTTATACCTGTCTGGCCAGTTTCTTTCGCGTCTTCTACTCCCCCCACGGGTCCGGACACAGCCTGTTCCTGCTGTGGGACCCACAGAAAGAGCACCCATTCAATGCCATTTACACCGACAACGAACGCCTATCTGAGTGGCTGAGGGACAACTTCGTCGCCCGCTTCGCGGCCTTCCGCGGCAACCTGATTCTCCCGTCCCTGCCGGTGCGGCGCGCCGGTTCCTATGGACGAGGCGGGGACCCGCGCTCCGAGTACTCAGAGGTCATCGGCTCCCAGAGCGAGGAGATCAGATTGACCTGGCGGGGACTGACGGAACCTTACTACTTGCAGGTGCCGCCCGCGAACTCGGCCACCGGTGTCCACGAACTCTTCTCGGTCTTTCTCGACGCCCGTGACGCCGAGGTCGTAGTCAATGGCGAGCGCGGCCTAGGCTCGGTTTACCCCCGCGATTTCTTCGGCCGCCAGGGCAGTAACGCCTTCCTCGCCTTCTCCGAGACCTGGGTGGGGCCGGGCCGGCCGTAGCCTCCGGCCCTTTTTCCATACGTCCTTCTTGTGGCGCTCTTACGCCGCTCTTGCGTGGCCTAGCTATATTCATTATCGAAGGCACGGGAGATAGCGATGAGCGAGCAGCGGCGCATCCTGATTGTGGACGACGAGCCCGACCTGGTGCACGCCATCCGGCTGTACCTGGAAGAGGAGGGCTACATGCCGTTCTCCGCGCAAAACGGCGCCGCGGCGCTGGAGGTTCTGCGCGAGCGGCTGCCCGATCTAGTGGTGTTAGACGTCCAGATGCCCAAGATGGACGGGTTCGAGACCCTCAAGCGCATCCGCGAGGTATCGCAGGTGCCGGTGATCATGCTGACGGTGCGCAGCGCCGAGCAAGACAAAGTCCGGGGCCTGAAGATGGGCGCTGACGATTATGTCACCAAGCCCTTTAGCCAGCGAGAATTGCTCAGTCGCATCGAAGCCGTGCTGCGGCGGGCGGAGACGCCACCCCACGTCGCCAAGACCGAGGTCAGGGTGGACGATTACCTCCAGATCGACTTCAGTCGCAACGAGGTGATCGCCGGGGGCAAGGTGGTGCAGCTCTCCCCGACTGAGTACCGCCTCCTCTACCACCTCGTTTCCAGCAGCGGCAGGGTGCTGACCTACGAGACCTTGCTCAGTAAGGTCTGGGGTTGGGAATACCGCGAAGAGCAGCACTACGTGCGCCTGTACATCAGTTACTTGCGCCAGAAGATCGAGCCGGAGCCATCGCACCCTAAGTACATACTCACCGAGAAGGGGCTGGGCTATCGTTTCGTCGATTTTCGCCAGCAACGCCAGGCCAGTCAGGGGGGCTAGACAACGATGCTGGAGAAGATGACGGCAGCCGAGGCAGTGAGGGAGGTAATCGCCGAGTTGCGGGCCCGGCGCGACCTGGCCCAAGCCCTGGGAGCTATCCTCGTGCGGGCACGCGGGCTACTAGGCGCCGATGAGGCCTACATCATGCTCGTCCAGGGTGGCCGGCTGCGTCTTCTCGCCGCCGAGGGCTTGCCGGCGGGCGCTGCGGCGGGTTCTCTTGGCCTGGACGAGGGCATCGAGGGTTTGGCTGTGGCGCGGGGCGAGCTGGTCACCGTACCCGAGGCCTCGCACCAGCCTCGCTTCCGCGATCCCTTCGCTCGCGGGCGGGCAGTCGGGGCGATGGCCGCCGTGCCCTTGCTGTTCAGCGGTCGGGTGACCGGCGTGATCGTGGTGGCGCGGCAGGAGCCCGGCCAGTTCGGCGGCAGCAACGTCTGGTGGCTGGACGTCCTGGGCGCCCTGGCCGGCCTGGCGATTGAGGACGACCGCATGCACCGCCTCAGCGAGCGGCGAGCACGGCAGGCGGAAGTGCTAAGCCAGATCAGCGCCCAGGGCAAGCCGGAAAGCGCCCTGCCACCACTGGCGCAGGCGCTGGCGGTGGCACTAGATGTGCCGCAAGTGGACCTGATGCTGGTCGATGCACCCCACGACGAGCTGGTGACCTACGGCCTGGCGCAGCGGGCCGCAGACGATGGCAACGCGAGACCGCTGGAACGGCTGCCGCTGGCGGCGGGCGGCCCGGTAGTGCGCGCCTTCAGCAGCGGCCTGCCGCAACTGGTCAATAACCTGGCCGACGACCCAGAAGGTGCCCGGCTGCTGGGCGAGGGAGTTCGCTCGCTGATCGCCGTACCGATTCAGACGGGCGGCGAAGCGCGCGGTGTCCTGTACCTGGCGCACGACAGGCCAGCAGCCTTCTCGGAAGATGACCTGGCGTTCCTGGCCATCGTCGCCGCCCGGGTCGGGGCGCTGGTCGAGAGCCAGGACCTGCGGCAACACCAGTTGCAGCTGCAGAAGATGACGGCCGAGGCGCAGGCCCGGCAGGAGTTCGTGGGCATCGTCTCGCACGAGTTGAAGACGCCGGTGGCGGTGATCCAGGCCTACACGGACCTGCTGCTGCGGCGGGCCGAGCGCGGCGGCGAGGACGCCAACACGGACGTCGTCAGGCGCATCTCCGAGCAGGCCGAGCGCATGCTGGCCTTGATCGAGCAGCTGCTCGATCTGCAGCGACTGGAGGCGGGGCTCTTCAGCCTGGAGATCAGCCGTTTTGACCTGGTGGGGCTGGCCGGCAGGGTGGCGGAGGAGACCCAGGCCACGGCGCCGCAACACCGGCTGAACGTCCAGGCCGAAGGCGAGGTAATCGTCTCAGCCGACCGTCGCCGGCTGGAAGAGGTGCTGCAGAACCTGGTCGACAACTCGATCAAGTACTCCCCAGCCGGAGGGGCGGTTGAGGTCGCGCTGAAGCTGGTGCAGGGCCCGGACGGCGGCAAGGCGGTGGTGGCGGTGCGCGACCGCGGCCAGGGGGTCGCGGCCGAGGACCAGAAACACGTCTTCGAGCGCTTCTACCAAGGCGGTGACCACCTGCACCGCGGGCGGGCCGGGCTGGGGCTCGGCCTGTACATCAGTCGGGAGATCGTGCGCCGCCACGGCGGCGTAATGTGGTTGGAATCGAAGCCGGGCGAGGGGTCAACGTTCTATTTCAGCCTGCCCACCTCAGGCCCGGCGGAAGAGTAGCTGGCGGGCAGGCTAACAGCACTGTCGCAACACGGAGGTGAACGACACAATGGCAACCTACAATCCCTTTGGCGACATCGAGGTCCTCCGCCGGGAGATCGATCGCACCTTTGAGGATTTCTGGGGCGGTCGGCAGCCGCGCAGCTGGCGGGTAGCTTTCCTGCCCGGGCAGGCCTCGCGCCGCTATCCCCTGGTGAACCTGTACGAAGACAAGGACAACTTCTTCGTCGAAGCCCTGGCTCCCGGCATCGACCCCGACTCGCTCGAGCTGACGGTGGACAACGGCGTGCTGACGATCAGCGGCGAGAAGAAGGAGCCCCAGGACGTGGCCGAGGAAGCTTATCACCGCAGCGAGCGGGCGGCCGGCAAGTTCGCCCGCCGGGTGGAGCTCTCCGGCACCGTCGACGTCGACACCGTCAAGGCCGACTACAAGAACGGCGTACTGATGATCACCCTACCCAAGGCGCCCGAGGCCAAGCCGCGCCAGATCTCGGTCTCGACTCGATAGGCGAGAGGAGGCAAACAACAATGGCTGAGAAAACCGTACCCGCGACCCGCGAGGAAACCGCCCCCCGGGAGGCCACCCGCGCCCAGGAGCAGCACATCGCCCCACCGGTGGACATATTCGAGGACAAGGAGGGGCTAGTCGTCGTGGCCGACATGCCAGGCGTGGAGTCAGCCGACCTGGACGTTCACGTCGAGAACGACGTCTTGACTCTGGAGGCCAAGACGAAGCACGAGCTGCCGGGCGAGCCCTACTACCGCGAATTCCAGCTCGTCAACTTCTTCCGCCAGTTCCAGCTTTCCGACGAAGTGGACGTCGACCACATCAGCGCCGAGCTGAAGAACGGGGTCCTGACCCTGCACTTGCCCAAGTCAGAGGCCGCCAAGCCCAAACGCATTCAGGTCCGCACGCAGTAGCGGGGCCACACCCCGCGAGGGGTTTACACATGTTGGAGTGCCCGCCGATCCCGGCGGGCACTCTCTTTGTCTGGCGACAGCGGCGCCAGACTGGCGGCAGTGGGCAGCCTAGTTTACAATGCGCTCAGTTGACGTCCCACTCCACGACCCGGCAGGTGCGGCTATGAAGACGATCCACGAACCGGCCCGCGAGGTGCCGGTGCTCCGCGAGACCGACGTGCTGGTGGTAGGCGGCGGCCCCGCCGGCCTGGCGGCGGCGGTGGCCGCGGCCCGCCTGGGGACCAGGGTCTGCCTGGTCGAGCGCTACGGCTACCTTGGTGGACTAGCTACGGGCGGATTGGTGATCTACTTTCCAGGCTACCGTCCGGATGGCTCGCCAACCTACAGAGGGATTGCCCTGGAATGGGTGCGCCGGG
>JAMCYS010000129.1:111771-119529 GCA_023473795.1 Chloroflexota bacterium
CGCCGGGGCTTTCGTGGTGGACACCGCATCGCAGATCGGTACCCGCGACAGCCGCCGCATCGTCGGCGACTATACGCTCGACCTGGCCGACCTCGAGCACCAGGCGCGTTTCCCCGACGCCGTCGGCCGCATCTGCCATAGCCCCCGGATGGACCTGGTGTGCGACCTGCCCTACCGCTGCCTGGTACCCCGAGGTCTGGACAACGTGCTGGTGGGCGGCCGGCCGATCTCGGTGGACCCGCGAGCCCACGAAACCACCCGCTTGATCCCGCAGTCGCTGGTGAGTGGCCAGGCCGCGGGGACGGCGGCCGCGCTGGTCGCTCGCGGCGACCGGCCGGCCCGCGACCTGGACCTGGCCGAGCTGCAGGCGGCGCTGAGAGCGGCGGGAGTCGAGGTTTAGCCTAGTTTCTGGTGCAAAAAGGCCCCCGGAGGAAGCAGCGGCCTGCTCGTCCCGCCTGGCCCACATCTGGGGCGATGCACGCTACCAAGGCAAGATTATCTCTTGGGCCAAGCAGACTCTTAGCATCACCCTGGAGATCGTCACTCGCCCGCCGGGGCAGCGCGGCTTCGTGGTGCAGCCACGCCGCTGGGTGGTGGAGCGAACCTTCGCCTAGCTCGACCGCTACCGCCGTCTCGCCCGCGATTGGGAGGCGGCCTCGTGGTCGGCCTGCGCCTTTGCGCATATCGCTGCCTCGAATCTGATGGCTAGGCGGATTGCTCGCCTTGGCAGAGGTAGGACCATTTTCAAAACACCCTCTCAGTTGAGAATTTGCCTGCGGCGCTTGCCTGTGGTATAGTTCGTGCGAGTTGGTGAATGGGCGATGGAGTCCGCCCGGTGGCTTGACTGGCTTACCTGAATCGCGGTGACGCTGATGACTCCTACCCTGGCGCCGATGGGCGCGGGTAGGAGTTTCTTTGTGCCCCTGTGCTCCACCCGCGCCCGCCCGGCGACCTGACTCCTACTATCTGGGAGGGACAAGGTGGACAACATCTGGTTCACCGCGGCCATTTGGGTGGGCTTGGCCCTGGCGGCCAGCGCCATCTCTATCCGCATCGGTCTTTCAGTAGCACTGGTTGAGATCGCCGTCGGTGTCTTCGGCAGCAACTTCCTCGCTCTGCACACGACCCCCTGGATCGACTTTCTCGCCTCCTTCGGCGCTATCCTGCTGACATTTCTCGCTGGAGCGGAAATCGATCCCGCTTCCTTTCGGCGCCACCTCAAGCCCAGCCTCGCCATCGGCGGCGTGTCGTTCTTACTACCGTTTCTGGGCGCGCTGGCCTTCGCGCACTACGTCGTCGGCTGGGACCTGCGGGCAGCCGAAATCGCCGGCGTGGCTCTCTCCACCACTTCGGTGGCGGTGGTCTACGCGGTGATGATCGAGACCGGCCTCAACCAGACCGAGCTGGGCAAGCTAATCCTGGCGGCCTGCTTCGTTACCGATCTGGGCACGGTGCTGGCGCTGGGCGTGCTCTTTGCCAACTTCGACCTCTGGATGCTGGCTTTCGCCGCCGTTACAGCCGTGGTCCTCTGGCAGTTGCCTCGCCTCACCCGCTGGGTGCTGGCCACCTGGGGAGGCCGGGTAAGCGAGCCCGAGGTGAAATTCATCTTCCTGGTGCTCTTTGCTCTGGGCGGTCTCGCCAACATGGCCAAGAGCGAGGCGGTGCTGCCTGCCTACCTGGTAGGCTTAGTCATCGCCGGGGTATTCGTCCACGATAAGATCCTGGTGCACCGCATCCGCACCATCGCCTTCTCTATGCTCACGCCGTTCTACTTTCTCAAGGCCGGCCTCTTCGTTTCCCTGCCGGCGGTCGTCGCCGCGGCGGGGTTGATCGCGGCGCTATTGGCGGTCAAGATGGTCACCAAGATAGTCGGCGTCTGGCCGCTGGCGCGGGCGTTCAAGTTGGGCCCGCGAGAGGCCAACTATACTACAATGCTGATGTCGACCGGCCTCACTTTCGGTACGATCTCGGCCCTGTTCGGCCTGACCAACGGCATCATTAGCCAGGCCCAGTACAGCGTGCTGGTGACGGTGGTGATCGGCAGCGCCATCGTGCCCACGTTGATCGCCCAGACCTTCTTCATGCCTGAACGTCAGGCGCTGGCAGGTTCAGAGGCAGCGCCTGAGCGGCCGGAGATGGCCCTGGCGGCGGAGCCGGAGCAAGCCGATGACTGACCGGGCGGCCAATACGGAGGCCCGCCGCGCGGGCAGTGGAGCGGGAGAAGCGATGGTCTACCGGAAGATCCTGGTCCCCCTCGACGGTTCCCCCGGATCGTGGAAGGCCTTGCGTAAGGCCATCATCATTGCCAAGGAGCAGAGCTCCGAGCTCGCCCTGCTCTCGGTAGAGGAACACCTGCCCCGGTACGCGGCCACCGTCGGCGAGGTGGACGAGGAGAAGGAGCGCGAGAACGATTACTTCGCCGAGGTCCAGGCCAGAGCCGCCGCTCTGGCGAAGGAGCAGGGCGTCGTTCTGCGAGCGCAAACGGTGGTGGGTCACGCGGCGCACACCATCGTGCAGTATGCCAAAGAGCAAGGGGTGGACCTGATTGCCATCGGTCACAGCGGTCAGTCAGGGATCTGGGGCGCTTTGCTCGGCTCGACGACCGCCCGGGTAGTGGACCAGGCCCACTGCGACGTCCTGGTGGTGCGCTAAAAGCGTCCTGCCGGTCAGATGGCCTGCGTGCGCGGCGCGTTGGGTGGTAGGCAGGCCAAGCCGTTGACAGACTGGCGAGAGGCGTTTACCATGTAGATGGTGGGGACGCCCACCGGGCGATGGAGTGCCGCCCGGGGCCACCGCCCCGAACCGCGGCTCAGCTGATGACTCCTGGCCTTGGTCAGGAGTCATTTCGGTCTTGGGCGCCAATGCCCGGAAAGGAGGTTGGCAGCCGGCAAGGTCCTGGGGCAGGCCTGCGCGGCTTGCGCAACGCCCACTCGTGAGTGAGTGGAAACGCAGTCGGGTCACGAGAGTTCATCGACAGGAGGCGAAGACGGTGGACACTACCCGGGCCGGATACTACAAGACTTTTTACGACGTGGCGAGCGCGATCAACTCCACTTTGCACACAAGCGACGTGCTGGCAACCATCACCCGCAGCGCGGCGGAGGCGCTGGACGTCAAGGCGTGCTCTCTGATGCTTCTCAATCCCGACCGGAACGAACTCTATCACAGTTCCGCTTTCGGCCTGAGCGAATGGTATGTGCGCAAAGGACCGCTCAAGGTCGATCTCAGCCTGGCCGACGCCCTGCGGGGACAGGTTGTTCGGGTACGCGAAGCCGGCAAAGACCCGCGCATGCAGTACAGAGCCCAGGCAGTCCAAGAGGGGATCGCCTCAGTCCTTTGCGTACCAGTGCGTCTGCGTGGCGAAGTGATCGGCGTCCTGAGAGTCTACACAGCCAAGCCTCATGATTTCTCCGACGACGAGATCGACTTCGCGGAGGCGATCGCGGATCTTGGCGCCATTGCCCTGGACAACGCGCGCCGCTACGAGGAGCTGCAGCACGACCGGGAGGCGGCCCGGCAGGACCTTCTGGAGTGGTTCGCCACCTGGGGCCTCGAGCGCTCGGCGGACGCTCTAGCGGGGAGCGAAGACGCTGAGTAGCCGGCCCTCACGAGCACGCGCCTGGGCAGCGTTAAGAGTGGCTCGGGCCTAGAGGAAGAACTACCCCGAGCCACTGCAGGCAAGACTTCTCTGTTTGGCGACAGCCCAGTGCCAACGGACTAAGAGCTTCGGGCGGCCATTTCTCCACGTACCACCAGCAATACCGGGACCGCGACCAGCTGCGCGATCACCGAGAACGCCACCAGCCAGGGAATCGACTGGTCGTAGAGAATCCCGAGTAGCGAGCTACCCAGGAACCAGAAGAGGCCATAGCCGGCGTTGAAGACACCGTAGGCGGAGCCCCGCCGCTCGGGCGCCACGAACCCGGCCACAGCCGCTCGCATGACCGATTCCTGGGCCCCCATGCCGATGCCCCAGCAGGCCATGCCGATCAGCGCCAGGGGGAAGTTGCCCAGGAACACTAACGGGGCGAAAAACGCGGAGATGATAGCCGCCGGGATCAGGGTCGGTACGCCTAAGCGGTCGAAGAGTCGACCGAAAATCAAGGCGGCCACGGCGTCCACGGCCATCGCGAACGCGTAGAGAATTGCGATCCAGTCCGGCGCCGCCAGGCCGGTTACCTGGAAGTGGTAGGCCACCAGAGGAAAGTCCGCGTAACCGGCCGCGAGCAGCGCGGCGGCCACCATGTATAACCAGAAAGACCGGGGAAAACCACGGTCGACGGGCAGGGCGGACGCCGCCTCGGCCTCGAAGTCGCGGGGCGTGGGGTAGGTTAGGCGCGCCGCCACCAGCACTCCCAGAGCCACCAGCGCGGAAATGCCCAACACGGCGAAAGCCAGGCGGTAATCTCCCCGGAGGGCGAGAACACCCGCCACCAGCAGCGGGCCCAGGACGGCGCCGATTTGGTCGAGGGCCTCGTGGAGGCCGAAGCCCCAGCCCCGGCCCACTTGGAGGGTGGCGTGGGAGAGCATGGCATCGCGGGGTGGGTTACGCATGGCTTTGCCGGTGCGCTCCAGGATGATGAATAGGGCCGCCACCTCCCAGCGGCCCGCCAGCGCCAAGAGAGGAACGGCCAGCAAATTGACCGCGTACCCAACCAGAGTGATGGCCCAGTAGCACTGCGTGCGGTCGGCGACGTACCCGGAGACCAACCGCAATCCGTAGCCCACCAGCTCGCCAAAGCCGGCGACGATGCCGACCACCGTGGCGCTGGCGCCAAGGATGGCCAGGAACGGCCCCGTGACGCTGCGGGCACCCTCGTAGGTCATGTCGGCAAAAAGGCTAACGATACCAAGGAAGACGATGAACCGAAGCGCGGCCTTCGCCGAAACGCTGGGCCGCGGCAAGGCCTCTTCCTGCCGATTGCTCATTTCATTCCCCCTCAGCCTATCAGCATTACCGAAGGCTCCCTTCGACGTAGCGAACAAGGTTCGCGACAGGAGGCCCCGACCGTCATGCGGCGGGCCCGCGTCGATGGTCAGTGTCTGATCCCTCTCCGATTGCACGAAGTAAGCGCGTGGCGGTCTCGCGGACGACGGCACTGGGGTTGCGCAGGGCCTCGCGCAGGGCCGCTATCGCCTTGGGCCCGCCGATGCCGCCCAGCGCCTCCACCGCTCGCACGCGAGCGCCGAGGAAGCCACCGTGCAAGAGCCCCACCAGTGGCTCTACTCCGGCTTCGTCGCCGATCTTGCCCAAAGCTTCGGCCGCCCCTTCCAGTAGGTCGGCATCCCGAGTGCCGCGCATAGCCTCCGCCAAAGGGCCCACCGCCCGACGCTCGCGCAGCTGGCCCAGGATCCAAGCCGCATGGCGCCTGTTCGCCGGGGCCGGATGGCGCAAGGCAGCCAGCAGGTCGCCCACGAAATCCTCGTCGCTGTCCTCGCCCAGAGGAGCGCCGCAGCGCCAGCACTTGGTGTCCCTGGGCTTGACCTCAGCCCAGCACTGGCGACAGAAGTAAGTAACCAAGCGTCCCAGAGCCTCCTCCGGCCGAACGGGCGGGCTTCATCCCGGCAGGAGATAGCTGCCCAGAGCGACCAGGCCCGCCACGACCGCGGCAGCGCAAAGCCCGGCGCCTAGGCTCATGAGCATTACTTTGCGGGGGGCAATGTCGTGCTGCTCGTACTCCTCGTGGGCGATCCAATAGGTCACAACCCCAGTCAAAGGCACGAAGAGCAGGGCCAGGATCAACACGAAACCCGGCGGGCCCATCTACGTCCCCCACGGCCCGATGAAAAAGCCGGCGACCAGAGCCACGACGATCAACACGCTGGCGGCGGTGAAGGCGGCAGCCAGACCCTCCCGGATCAGTCTGCTTCGGGAGAACCCGTGGTGCGAGTACTCCTCATAAATAATAAGAAAGGCCGCCAGCCCGCCGAAGGGAGCGAAGAGCAGCCCGATCATCAGAAACAGGCCGAAATCGGGGTAGACCTCCACGTTAGCCTCTTGCGCCAGACCGCGCCGGCCGTCGTCCGGCGACCGGCCGCGGTGCGCCCGGCAGTACGCCCACCGAGCTCAAGCCCCTGGCACCCGCCACGAGAGCCACGGCCCGCTCCGGCGAGTCAGCTTCCTCGCCTGGCGGCTCGTGGGTGAAGCGGTAGTCACGCTTGCGAATGAACTCGCTCAGGCTGGCGACGATGCCCTCGTAGGCGGAGGCTTGCAGCGTGGCGAGGGACCGGAGCGTTCGCGGGTCGGTGGGGAGCAGTAAACCGAGTGCGAAATGCGATAGACACAGGGCGCCGTGTTCTTCCTGGCTGACCAAAGCGGTTATGGCCTGCTCGGCCTCTTGCTGGGCGAGGCAAGCTGGGCAGGCAACGCTCGGCGCCAGTTCTTTGGCCAAGTCCGCCCCGGGTCTGGGAACGGGCTGGCCGCCGAGTGCTGCTAACGCTGCGACGTACGGGCCCCGCGGGCTGGCCGCGGGGCGGGGGGTCCCTAGCAGCCTCTCCCCCAGGCCCGCCAGCAGCTGCCCCCAGATCATCCCATCACTGTCTAGACCGAGATCAAGGTAGCGCGCGGCGTGGTTGTTGCACAGCGCTCCCACGGCCTCGTCTTTGGCGCTGGCCAGTTCGCGCGAGCGGGTATCGGCCGCGGCGATGGCCCCCCGGCAGACCGGGCAGCCGTCGCCAGGGGTTATTAGTGCCTCTGCCTCGCCCCTCACGAAGCCATCCGGCGCTGGTGGCAGGGCCAGGGTTACGCCCGGCGCGCCGACCAACAGAGGCAAGGCCATCGCGGCATCGCCGTCGGCATGAGACGCACGGGCGTAGGCCTCACCCATCACGCGCGTGAGAAACTCAACCTGTTCCGGCTCCTCCGCCCGGGCCAACGCCTGGCGCAGATGAGGCAGACAGAGGCCGCTGGATCGGGAAAGCGCAATGCTCAACTGGGGATCGTCCAGGTGCTCGATTAGCGTGCTGACGTAGACGCGGGTCAGGAGGTCGAGCTGATGGCAAGCCAGGCATTCCCCTCTGGGCGCGAGGTGCTTGGCCAAAGCCCGCCCAGGGCTCGACGGCCCGCTGCCGAACTCGGCCAGCGACCGCCGCAGGCTTACGGCAGGGCCGGAACCGTCGGGCAGCAGGCGCCCAACGTTAAGGATTATGTCCCGGTAGATGATGGCGGTGCCCAGGCCGTCGTCCGCCTCGTCGCTGAACTGCCAGGCGTGATAGTTGCAGAAGCCCCGCGAGCCACGCAGGGTGGCGCGCACCCCCGGGTCGTTCACGTTCTCGTAAGACAGCATATCGAGATAACGGAAGGTGGTGCGCTTAGCGAGCCGGCAGATCGCGCAACCAGGGCGCGCCAGCTCTTCCAGCAGGTCAAAGTAGGAAGTGTGCCGAGCCGGACGAACCCGGCCGCGAGCGCCCTGGTTCATAGCCATTCACCTCGTGAGCCGGCGCGGTCCAATCAGCCGCCCTTGGGCACTCCAACCGCGGTGTCGGAGAAGAGTAGGGACTTTAGTCGCCGCGCGGCAGCTCGACAAACCATCGACTACCTGGGTCCGTTGTTTGTCCTTGCTTTCTTCCACCATTGTTCCAGACAACAAAAAAAGCCTCCACCGCAACCGTGGTTGCCAGTAGAAGCTATCAGCCGGGCACGTTCGCCGGCATTGTTGGCGGCAAAGCCGCCTTCGCCCGAGCTTCATCGCGGCGAGATGAGTCCCGCTTACCAACTCTGATTCTAGCACTGCAGGAGCAGTACCACAAGGCTTCTGG
>JAMCYS010000125.1 GCA_023473795.1 Chloroflexota bacterium
GATCACCTCGACGGAGACGTCCTCCTTGGCCAGGGTCTCGGCCGCCTCCAGCGCCTTGTGGACCATGGCACCGTAGGCCACGATCGTAACGTCCTCCCCCGGCCGCCGCACCGCCGCCTGGCCCAGGGGCACTACGTAATCCTCTTCTGGCAGATCCTCCTTGATTCGCCGGTAGAGGAACTTGTGCTCGAAGTAGATCACCGGGTCGTCATCGCGGATGGCCGCCTTGAGCAGGCCCTTGGCGTCGTAGGCGGTGGCGGGGGCGACCAGCTTGAGGCCCGGGGTGTGGAAGAACCAGCCCTCGGGGCTCTGCGAGTGGTACGGCCCGCCGTGCACCCCGGCGCCGAAGGGGGCGCGAATCACCATGGGCACGTCCGCCCCCATGCGGTAGCGGGCCTTGGCGGCCACGTTGACGATCTGGTCGAAGGCGCAGGCGATGAAGTCGGCGAACTGCATTTCGGCCACGGGGCGCATGCCCATCAGCGCCGCCCCCACCGCGGCGCCAACGATGGCCGACTCGGAGAGGGGCGTGTCGATCACCCGCCACTCGCCAAAAGTCTCCTGCAGGCCGGCGGTGGCCTTGAAGGCGCCGCCGTAGACGCCGACATCCTCGCCCAGAATGAAGACGTTGGGGTCGCGGGCCATCTCCTCCTGGAGGGCCTGGCGGATCGCTTCAATGTACGTTACCTGGCTCATAGATTGGCCGCCTTGCGGGGCTGGATGTGCAGGGACGGACGCGGGGGCTTGAAGACGCCCTCCGTCAGCTCGCTCGGGTCCGGGTAGGGGCTCTCCTCGGCGAACTTGACCGCGGCCTCGATCTCTCGCTCGATGCGCCGGTTGACCTCGCTGCGCAGTGAGTCCTCCATCAGGCCGACGCTCCGCAGGTGAGTCTCAAAGCGCTGGATGGGGTCCTTCTTGGACCATTCCTCCAGCAATTCCTTGGGCACGTAGAAGGCATCGTCGTGCTCGGAGTGGCCACGCATGCGCATGGTCTTGGCCTCGATGAGCGTGGGGCCACCGCCGGAGCGGGCGCGGTCCACGGCCTCCTTAGCGGCGTGGTAGACGGCCAGCACGTCGTTGCCGTCCACCACCACGCCGGGGATGCCGTAGCCCTGGGCGCGGCTGGCGATATCTCGAATCTTCAGCGAGCGCTTGAGAGGGGTGGAGTAGGCGAACTGGTTGTTCTCGATCACCACCACGACCGGCAGGTCGAGGACGGCGGCGAAGTTGAGTCCCTCGTGGAAGTCGCCGGTGTTGGAGCCACCGTCGCCGATGTAGGTCATGGCCACCCGGGGCTCGCCACGGATCTTGAAGGCCAGGGCGGCGCCCGCCGCCACCGGGATGGCGGTGCCGAGCATACTGACCATGGCGATGGTGCCCACGGAGAGGTCGCCGGTGTGCACGTTGCCGTCGCGCCCGCGGGTGGGGCCGGTGCGGCGGCCGAGGTGCTGGGCGAAGACCTGGCGGGGGCTGAGCCCGCGCACCAGGTGGGTGCCCATATCGCGATGCAGGGGCGCCGTGATGTCGCCCTTGCGCAGGGTGTAGGCGGAGCCGACGGAGATGGCCTCGTGGCCGTCGCCGCAGTAGACCCCGCCCACGATCTTGCCTTGCAGGTAAAGCTTGCGGATTCGCTCCTCTATCGCGCGGCTGAGCCGCATGTAATAGTACAGGTCGAGTAGGTCTTCCCTCTCCAGTTCCACTGCATTGCCCTCCATCCTTGGCTGGCCCTGCTGAGACGGAAGAGTCCGCGGCGACAGCCCTAGAGCACCATCTCCAACGGATTCTCCAGCAGACGCTTCAGCTCTTTGAGGAACTGGGCCGCCGTGGCGCCGTAGTAGACCCGGTGATCGACCGAGAGGGTGACGCGCATCCGCTCGGCAACCTTGATCTCGCCGTCCAGGACGACGGGTTTCGGTTTGACCGCGCCCACCGCCAGGATGCCGCTCTGCGGCGGATTAATGATGGCAGCGAACTCGTCCACGTCGTACATACCGAGGTTGGACACCGTGAAGGTGCCGCCCACGTAGTCGTCGGGTTGCAGGCGTCCGGTTCTTGCCCTTTCAACGATTTCTCTCGAAGCGGACGCTATCTGGCGCAGACTCTTGGCATCGGCATTGTGGATGACCGGCACGATCAGTCCATCGGGCAGGGCCACCGCCATGCCGACGTTGACGTCTTGGTTGACCTGCAGGCGGCCGTTTTGATAGAAGGAGTTCACCTGCGGGAACTGGCGCAAGGTGAGGGCGGCCGCCTTAATGACCATATCGTTGTAGGAGATCTCGAAGGAGCCCCCCGCGGCGGCGTTGGCAGACCGGCGCAGCCGGCTGGCCTCTCCCATGTCGATCTCGACCGTGACGTAAAAGTGAGGCACGGTCTGCTTGCTCTCGACCATCCGCCGGACGATGGTTTCCTGCATGCGGGTGAGCGGCTGGGAGGCGGCAGGTGCGGCGGCGCCGGGCTGGCCCAGAGGCGCCTCCGGGGCGCGCGAGGGCTGGGCGGCCGTGGGCACGCCAGCCTGAGCGGCGGGCTGGGCCGGGCGTCGGGCCAGAAACTCGTCCACGTCCTCCTTGGTGACGCGGCCACCCGGGCCGGTGCCGGTGATCTGTCGCAGGTCCAGGTCGTGCTCCTCGGCCAGGCGGCGCGCCAGGGGCGAAGCCTTGACGCGCTCGCCCTCCTCCGGCGCCTCGGGCGCGGCGGGGGGAGCCTCAGCGGGGGCCTGGCTGGGCTGGGTCGTCTGGGCGGCAGGCGGAGCCGGCGCGGCGGCTTGGCTGGTAGGCTGAGCCTGAGCGAGTTGCTGGCCGCCCGAGGGTGCCTCACCAGGCTTGCGCAGTAAGGCGATCTGGGTGCCAATGGGCACCGTTTCGCCCTCGTTCACCAGTATGCGGTCTAGGACGCCGCTCTCGAAGGCCTCCATCTCCATGTTGGCCTTGTCGGTGGCTACCTCGAGCAGCGGCTCGCCCTTCTTGACTTCATCGCCAACCTGCTTGAGCCACTTCAGCACCGTCCCCTCTTCCATGGTGTCGCTGAGGCGGGGCATTACGACTTCGACGGGCATCGGCTATGTCCCTCCTAGCTCCCGGTTCGCTGCCGGAGGCTCTTCACGGCGTCAACGATGGCCCGCGGGCTGGCCATGGCCGCCCGCTCCAGAACCTTGGCGTAGGGCATCGGCACTTCGGCGCCGCCCACGCGCGCCACGGGCGCATCCAGGTAGTCGAAGGCATCGCGGGAGATGCGGGCGGCCACCTCGGCGCTAACGCCGTACTGGGGCCAGCCCTCCTCGACGACGACGGCGTGGTACGTCTTGCGCACCGACTCCAGCACCGGCTCCATGTCCAGGGGACGCAGGGTGCGCAGGTCCACCACCTCCGCCTCGATGCCCTCCTTGGCCAGGGTATTGGCGGCCTCTAGGGCCCAGAGCACCGCCCGCGAGTGCGAGACGATAGTCACGTCGCTGCCCTGGCGCTTCACCTCGGCACGGCCGAGAGGGATCAGATGCTCGCCTTCCGGTACCTCGCCCCGGGTGTTGTAGAGGGCTTCGTTCTCCAGGAAGATGACCGGATTCTCGTCGCGAATAGCGGACTTCAGCAGGCCCTTGGCGTCGGCAGGAGTGCTGGGGGTGGCCACCAGCAGGCCGGGCACGTAGGCAAAGTAGACGTCCAGCATCTGGGAGTGCTGAGCCCCCAACTGGTGGCCGCCGCCGGCCGGCATGCGCACCACGAGCGGCACGGTGGCGTGGCCGCCAAACATGAAGTGCATCTTGGCGGCGTTGTTGACGATCTGGTCGATGGCGACGAGGGCGAAGTTGACGGTCATCAGCTCGGCGACGGGGCGCAACCCAGTCAGGGCAGCGCCCGCGGCGGCACCGATGATGACCTCCTCGGCGATGGGGGTATCCTTCACCCGCTTGTCGCCGAATTGGGCCAGCAGGCCGGCCGTCACTTTGTAGGCGCCCTCGTAGAGGCCGATGTCCTCGCCCAGCAAGAAGACGCGCTCGTCGCGCTCCATCTCCTCGCGCAGCGCCTGGTTGAGGGCCTCGCGATAGGTGATGACGGCCATCCTACTTCCCCTCCTCGCCCACGTAGACATTCTCATAGAGGTCGTTCGGGTCGGGCGCCGGGCTCTGGTCGGCGTAATCGACCGCCTCTTGCACCACCTGGTCGACCTCGTCTTCGACGGCCTGCACGTCGGCGTCGCTCAGCACGCCCGCCTCTAGCAGCCGGTGCTGGAAGTTGCCGATCGGGTCCCGCTCGCGCCAGGCCTTCACCTCTTCGTCGCTGCGATACTTGCCAGGGTCGGACATCGAGTGGCCGCGGTAGCGGTAGGTGATGCTCTCCACGAACGACGGCTCGTGCTGCTGCCGGGCCCGGTCCAGGGCCTTGGCGACGGCGTCGCGCACGGCCAGCACGTCCATGCCGTTCACCTGCTCTGAGTGCATATCGTAGGCCAGGGCTTTCTTGTAGATGTCCTTGACCGCCGAAGCCCTGGTAACGGCCGTACCCATGCCGTACTGGTTGTTCACGCAGAGAAAAACCACCGGCAGGTTCCAGACCTTGGCCAGGTTAAGCGACTCGTGGAAAGCGCCGATGTTCGTGGCGCCGTCGCCGAAGACGCAGAGCGTGGCCGCGTCCTCGCCGCGGTAGAGGGAGGCCAGCCCAGTGCCCACCGCCAGAGGCAGCTGGCCGCCCACGATGGCGTAGCCGCCCATGAAATGGCGCTCCCGGTCGAAGAGATGCATCGAGCCGCCGCGGCCCTTGGAGACGCCCGTCTCCTTGCCGAAGAGCTCGGCCATCACGTACTTAGGGTCGGTGCCCCGGGACAGAATGTAGCCGTGCTCCCGATAACTGGTGAACACGTAGTCCAGATCCGCCAGGGCGGAAACCGAGCCCACGACCGTCGCCTCTTCGCCGATGTTGAGGTGGACGAAGCCGCCGATCTTGGCCCGTGTGTACATCTCGGCGACCTTCTCCTCGAAACGCCGGACGAGTAGCATCAGGTAGTAGAGGCGCCTCGTCTCCTCCTTGTTACTTTGGAGGACCTTCTTATCCTCCACAGAGAGCGTGGTCCGCAACTCCATCCGAAACCTCATCCTTTCGCCGCCGGTCCAGCCGGCCGGCAGGTGGCGACTAACTAGCGCCGTCGCCGTTGGGTAAGCGAGTAGGGCACGCCTTGACTGGTCTCCTCATAGCGCGCCAGTGCGTAGAGCAGCGAGGAGGCGCGATTGAGGTAGCGCAGAACGTCGCCGCTGTCGACCACGTGCTCGTGGACCAGCTTGGCGACGCGACGCTCGGCCCGGCGCACGACGGTCCGGGCCAGGTCAAGCGCCGCCGAAGAGGGCAGCGCGCCCGGCAGTACGAACTGCTTGGGCATCTCGATCTCCGCTTCCACGGCCCGGGTCTCGCCCTCGATGCGCTCGACATCGGCAGCACCCACGCGGGCCACCAGTTGGGGCCGCTGGCTGGCTGGCGTCGCCAGCTCGGCCATGATCAGGTAGAGATCCTGCTGCAGGTCGGCCAGCAGCTGCCGAACACGCTGGCTCTGGGTGAGCGCCCGCGCCAGACCCAGGCTCGAGGTGGCCTCGTCAATGCTGCCCACCGCCTCGACCCGCTCTTCGTACTTGGGCACGCGCTCAGCACCCAGCAGGTCGGTGTAGCCGTTGTCGCCCGTGCCTAGGGGATGCAACTGCCGCCTCCGGAGGCCGGCCTAGCGTTGTGAAGCCAGCCGCGCTCTCTTATTGATGTAACGCTCGGCGGCCAAAGCCGCCAGGCAACCGTCGGCCGCGGCGATGACCACCTGCTGCACCGCGGTGCCGCGCACGTCGCCCGCCGCGAACACGCCGGGCTGCGAGGTCTGCAGGTCGGCGTCCGTCTGGATAAAGCCGCGCTCGTCCAGGGAGACCTGATCTTCGAGGAAGCCGATGCTCGGTTTGTTGCCCGGCAGATAGACGAACACACCCTCCGCCGGCAGCACCTCCTCCGTTCCAGAGATGGAGGCGCGAACGCCAGTCACCACCTCGCCACCTTCGATGGCCTTGGCGTGGTAACGCGGCCAGAGGGTGACGTTGGGCTGCGCCAGCAGCGCACCCACTTCGTCCGGCTCGGCGACGAGCTTGGCAGTGGGGCAGAGAACGTTGACCTTGCCGGCGAACTTGGCCAGCGTCAGCGCTTCTTCCACCGCCTCGTGGTTGTTGCCCACCACGGCCACCGTGCGGCCGCCATAGAAGGCAGCGTCGCAGGTGGCGCAGTAGCTGACGCCGCGCCCGAGAAATTCTTCCTCTCCCGGTAGCTTGTTATCCCGCGAGCCGGCGCCCGTGGCGACGATGACCGTCTTGGCCTTGACGATGCCCTCGGCGGTAACAATCTCCTTCACGTCGCTCGCCAAGGACGCGCTGTAGACCTGGCTCTGCAGAAACTCGGCGCCAAACGACTCCGCGTGCTCGTGCATCTGGCGCAGCAGCTCGGCCCCGCTCAGAGGCTTGGCAAAGCCTGAGCCGGGCCAGTTAGCGATCTTGCCGGTAAGGGCCAGAGCACCCCCCAGACGCGACTTATCGATCATTACCACTTTCAGTCGAGCGCGCGCCCCGTAGATGGCGGCGGTGCAGCCCGCCGGGCCGGCGCCGATGATGGCGATATCGTAGACCGGTCTCTCCACCCGCAACCCCGATACAAAGAAACTCAACTTCCTCTCCCGTCCTCGCTGTCTCGCCCTCCCGTCGGTCGCAAGCCGGCGCGAAGGAGACTCAGATCGCGACATACTGGCCGGGGGCAGCCAGCGGACCGCCGGCTGGCAAGCGAGCCGACGCAGAGCCAAGCCAAGAATCGCGGCCGGGGAAACCTGACGCCACGCTCGCTTGGGACCTCCGCAAGTAGCGTGCCACGCCGGCGGCAGCCCCACTGCTATGCAGAAGGCCGCCAGGCCGGTCCGCGGGCCAGCCAATACCGCGCGCCCCGGGCAGGACCACGAGGCGCGCTCACCAACATTCTAGCCTGACAACCGTTTCGGGCGCAAATCCGATCGACCGGCGGCCGGACCACGCTAGGCTGAGGCCCAAACGGACCGCCGGGCGCCCTGGCGGCGAGCGAGCCCTGGCACGAATCCTGCGGCAGTAGCGGTGTCGCCACTCACTAGTTGTCCAGCCCGGCGCCGGGACCCAACGGCAGGCGGTAGGATTGTCAAGAGGAATTGGGTATGAAAGACAGCGAACGCGTGATCGACCGGCTTCTCATCGAGGCCAAGCAGCTCACCCCGCGCGAGGCGGTGGTGTTCCTGCTGGACTTCGACCGCTGCTTCAAGGCCATGACCGGCAAAGAAGCGAGCGAGACGGAGAGGCTGATCGTCAGCTGCCTGCTGCGGAGGGTGGCCCGCCAGGGTGCCTAATCCCCGGCCCAACAGAGACGGTTGGTCGCCCTGCCGGCAGCGGCTGCGCCGGCAACGGTCCGTTTTCCCTCAGACGCTTTCCCATCGCCGGACAGCAACTCCGCGAGGTTGATTGCTCAGGCGTTGGTTCCGCGGCCGCAAGTACATCAGGCAATAGTTCGCTGTCATACCATCGGAGTGGTTATTCAGGGAGTGGCATGCCAGCATTGGAGTAAGAATGAAGCAGATTGCACATCGAGCGGCCACCATCCTGCCGGCGATCGCTCTAACCCTGGCGCTGGGCGCCAGTTGCACGCTGGTGCCGGGAGCCTCGCCAACGCCAACCGCAACTGCCACCGCCATTGCTACCTCGGCCGCCGCGGTCGCCCAGGGTAAACAGTTGTATGACGCCAACTGCGCCGCCTGCCACGGACCGGATGGCGAGGGCGGAATCACCGTGGGCAGCGCGACCTCGGCTAACTTGCGTGCCCCGGACTTGGATCAGGTGTACAAGAGCGACGATGCGCTTATTCGGCGCGCGATCCTGGACGGCCAGGACCAAGATGGCGAAGCCCTGGACCCTGCCATGCCAAGATGGCGCGGCAAACTGACCGACACGCAAGTGAACGACATCATCGCCTATCTGAAGACACTGCGTTAGCTGCATCCCTGCGACGGCAAGGCGCCGGAAGGCTCCGGCGCCTTGCCGTTTCTTCTGACCTATCCCTGGCCCCATCGCCGCACGAACCTGGGCGCAGCCGATGGTCGACCCGTGCCAACTACCGTCGATACTCTCTGGCCAAGCCCGAGCGCGCCTGTTCAGCGCTCTCGCATCTTGGATCTCACGCCTCGGGAGAACCGTCTAAGCCTTGCCGCGGTAGGCCGCCTACCATGCAGTCGGCCTAGACGCCCTGGTTGGGGCTACGGTGTCGCCCCAGGCCCAGCAGCCTCTTGCAGGGCCTGGCGATTCTGCTGGCCGGCCTGGTCGCACTGGTGGACGGGTTGATCCGACTGGCCGGGCGTCCGTCGCTTCTCGGTCAGGGGCGCAGCCTCGCAAGGGTGCTTGCGGCGCCGCAGGTGCTGACCGTGATCGCCCTGTTGGCCGGCTTCCTGCCCTAGCGCCAGAACAATTGGACCAGCCACGTCCTTCAGCGGCACGGCTCTTCGCTATTGGGGAGACTGCTAGGCGCGTGCGTCTCTCCCTTGCCCGCTTGCAGTAGCGCGCTAAAGCGCGCTCGTCCAGGGAGAGAACGAGCGCGCTGCTACGAACAGCGTCTGAGCCGCTGCCGCTAGGCGTCGATCTTGAAGCCGGCCTTCTTGATATCGGTGATGGCCTCCTGCTGTGCCTGCTTCATCGCCGCCTCGGCCGACATCTGCTTAGTGGCGATGGCGCTGATGGCCTTGTTGATCGCGGCGCCAACCTGGGGGAAGACCGGCACGATGCGGTACTTCATGAAGCCGCCTTTGCCACCCAGGTCGAGGATCTTCCCGTAGATCGCCGCTACGTCTACCCCGTTGATCTGCATCTTCTTCTTGAATTCGGGGCTGCTGATGGCGGAAAGCCTGACTGGGGAGCCGTAGCCCTTCTCGGTGATCATCCGCATTACCAGCTCCTTGGAGTTGGCCCATTTCATGAACTCCCAGGCGGCGTCCTTCTTCTTGGAGCCGATGGGAATGCCGTAGCCGTGCGAGTTCGAGGCCGGGAAGTTGCCTTTGGGCCCCGCCGGCAGCTCGGTGACCGTGATCAGCTTGGCGGTCTTGCTCTTGGTGGGGTCGGCGGCGATCGGCGCGAACCAGTCGATGGAGTTGGTGCGCAGGTTGGCCCGCCCCTCCATTTGGGCCGTCATCGCCTGATCGTCGGTGTAGCTGAGCACGCCCTCCGGGCTGTACTCACGCAGCAGCTTGGCGAAGTAGTCTGCCCCCTGGACGCTCTCCGGCATGTCGAGCGTCGGCGTGACATTGTTGGGCGGATCTTTGAAGATCTTGCCGCCGAAGTTCATCATGTAAGGGATCGCGTTCCAGTGGTGAAGGTTGTCGGTGACGAAGGCCTTGGTGCCCTCCTTGTCGTTGACGGCGGCCATCACCTTCATCATCTCGTCGAGCGTGGTCGGCAGCTTCAGCCCCGCTTTCTCGACCAGGTCGGGCCGCGCCCAGCCGGCGGCGTAGGTGCCGGCCATGAAGGGGAAGCCGAAGCGGGCGCCCTTGTCGTCCGTCATCGGAGCGATGGCGCCGGAGGAGAAATCGTCTGCTCCCCAGTCCTTGGGCGTCTTGTTGGCGTCCTTGATGTAGTCCTCGAGGTTGGTGAACCAGCCGGCGCCGATCCACTTCATCGAGTAGATGTAGGTGATGTTCATCACGTCCCAGGCGCTGCCCTTGGTGGAGAGCTCGACGTCGGCTCGCTGGTTGTAGACGGCGAAGGCCAGCAGGTCGTAGTTGATCTTCATGCCGGTCTGCTGCTCGAACTCGGGGAAGTAGTCCTTGATGTTGTTAGTGTACCCCACGGGAAAGCAGGCCACGTTCAGTTGCACGCCGGCGAAGGGCTTGGCGGCACCGGACTGGGCCGGGGCCTGGGTGGCCGCGGGAGCGGGCGCCGCTGTGGCTACCGGGGCGGGCGCCGTCGTCGCCGCGGGCTTGGGCGCGACCGTGGGGCTGGGGGCAGCGGCTGGGGCGCAGCCGGCGGCGACCAGGGCTGCCGCCGAAGCGGTGAGCGCTAGCAGCACCTGGCGTCGAGAGACTCGGCGTGGGGTTTCGTTCTCGTCCTTGGTGTGCCTAACCATTGGCATTTTCCTCATGGTCCCTATGATTGGCCCTTGAGATCGGATCCGATGCCTAGGATGGACTGCTAACTAGCGCTCTACCCTGCTTCCGCACCCTCCTCGGGCGCCCATGGCCCGTTGGCTGCCGGGGCCCTTGCCATAATCGCCTGTGGCGAGACCCGTAGACTAGCCCAGTGCCGCCTGCATGTCAAGGCCTTCGGCAAGACAGAAAGAAACGGGCGAGAGGGACAGCCTGACTGTCAGCTGCCTGCTGCGGAGGGTGGCCCGCCAGGGGGCCCAGGCGGGCATACGGCGGACTAACCAGGCCCAACCCCGGCCACCCGCGGGACCCACAGTAGCGGGGCGCGACGCCCCGCCCCAGCGAAGGACTCGCCGCAGCCGACGGTCGACCCGTGGGAACCGTGGTTGACACCCCTTTGCCCCGGGCCTATAATCCGGGTAGTCTCAAATTACTAGTCTAGGCGGTGTCTTTGCGCCCGCTGACTAGTACCTAGCGGCCTCCCCCGCAGCGGCCGAAGTCGCTGCCGACCGCCGCCGTACGCCGTTCACACGGCCCGAACGTCGAGCAAGACTCCCGCTCATACATCGAGAGGTAGCCACGTGCTCATCACAGTTGAGCTCTTTGGCCTAGCTCGCCATCTCACCGGCGCCAAGGTGGCGTCGGTCGAAGTGCGCGAGGGAGCGACTCTGCGTGAGGTTTCCGCGGCCTTGGGGGAACTCTATCCCCAGCTGGTCGGACCCATCATCAAGCCACAAGTCGTCGATCTCGAATCGCCCTACGTCTTCTCCCTGGACGGCCGAACGGTGCCGCCCAGTCTCGACTACGTCGTCGGACCGGAGGACCGCCTGGTCCTGATGTTCGTTCCCGCCGGAGGGTGAATGGCTATGTACTCCTATAGCGGCAGAATTCTGCACGTCGACCTGAGCGCGCGGCGCAGCGAGGTACAGACGGTCGAGCCGGAGTTCTTGAAGGCCTATCTGGGCGGTGTCGGCCTGGCCATGCGCCTGCTCTATGACAACACGCCTCGCAACACGGCCCCGCTTGGCCCCGAGAACGTGCTGGCGTTCACCGCCAGCGCCTTCGGCGGCACCATCGTGCCGGTGGGCACCAAGCACGGCGTGGCCTTCAAGTCGCCCCTCACCGGCTTCGAGGGCGATTGCCTGGCTTCCAGCTACTTCTCCCACACCCTCAAGCGCGCGGGCTACGACGCCATCGTCGTCAAGGGCAAGGCCGAGCGGGCCACCTACCTGCTGGTCGACGACGACGTGGTCCAGTTCCGCGATGCGACGCATCTGCTGGGTAAGGGAGCATACGAAACGGAGGAGGCGATCCGCGCCGAGCTGGGCGACGAGGCGGTGCGCGTGGCCTCCATCGGCCCGGCGGGCGAAAACCTAGTGCGCTTCGCCTGCATCGGCAATGATCGCGGCCGCCAGGCGGGCCGCACCGGCCCCGGAGCGGTGATGGGCTCCAAGAACCTCAAGGCCATAGCCCTGCGCGGCACCAAGCCGGTGCGCGTGGCTGATCTAGCCAACCTGACGAAAGCCGCCAAGGAGCTGATCAAGGCTTCCCAAGGGA
>JAMCYS010000014.1 GCA_023473795.1 Chloroflexota bacterium
AACTTCCCCGATGCCAACCGCCAGGCGGTGTTCGCTCGCATGAAGGCGGAACGGGAGCAAATAGCCCGCAAGTATCGCTCGGAGGGCAGTGAAGAGGCGGCGAAGATCCGCGCCGAGGCCGAGCGCCAGCAGAAGGTGCTGGTGTCGGAGGCCTACGCCAAGGCCGAGCAGTTCCGGGGCGAGGGCGACGCGGAGGCAATGCGCGTGTACGCCCAAGCCTTCGGCCAGGACCCCGAGTTCTACCAGTTTGTTCGTACGCTCGAGTCGTACGGCAAGTTCGTGGACGACAAGACAACTATCGTTCTGCCGGCTAACTCAGAGCTGCTGCGCTACCTCAATAACGTCCAAGGCTCTCCCAGCCAGAGCGGTCCAAACGCGCCGGCCGGCCAGGCAGGTGCTCCGCCCACCCCGGCAGGTCAGCAGTCCGGCGGTGGGCGATAGGGGTTGGCAATGAAGGAAGAACCGATACAGCCACGGTCCGCGGGTCAGGATAGCGGCAAGAGGCAACCGGACGGACGGGCGGTAGAAGTGGGTCATGCCTTGGGTCGCCTAGGCAAGCGGATCCGGCAGCTGATGGGAATGGCCGAGGCCGGCCTTAGGCCCGCCGGGCAGACCGTCCGCCAGGACCTTGGCGAAGCCTTCGGGCACCTGCGCCGCTACCGCCACACCGGCAAGGCCGCCCTCGCAGTGGTGTTCATTCTCTATATGCTGTCGGGAACGTATCTGGTCGACTCCGGCGAACTGGCCGTGGTGACCCGATTCGGGAGGGTCGTCCAGGGGCGCGTTTCTCCGGGTCTGCGCTGGCACGTTCCATGGCCCTTCGAGGCTGCCCGGACGGTGAACGTCTCGCAGGTGCGCCGCGAGGGCATCGGCGTTAGCCTTCCAGGTCACGCCCCCGAGATTCACCCGCCGGAGGAGATTCAGCTGCTTTCGGGCGACGAGAACCTGCTGACGGCCAAGGCCATCGTTCAGTACCGGGTGAAGGAACCGGCCGATTACCTGTTCCGCGTCGATTACAATGAGGACCCGCTCCTCCGGGCTGCCGTCAAGGCAGCGCTGACGGAGTTGGCCGGGGCGATGCAGGTGGATGCGCTCCTGACTAGCGGCCGAACCGAGTTGCAGCGGCGGGCACGCGACCAGGTGCAAGAAACGCTCGACGCCTACCAGAGCGGCCTGGAAATCGTGAGTATCGACCTGCAGGAGATAGCCCCGCCGGGCGAGGTGGCCCAGGCCTTCCGCGATGTGGCCAGCGCCGCCGAGGAGAAGAACAAACTGATAAACGATGCCCGGGGCTACGCCAACAGCGTCATCCCCCAGGCGCGCGGCGAGGCGGAGAGGCGGCTGCGCGAGGCAGAGGGCTACAAGACGGACGTGGCCAACCGGGCGCGAGGGGAGGCGCAACGATTCACCGACACGCTGGCCCAGTACGCGCGCGACGCCCAGGTCTATGGGGCAAACGTCACCCGTTACCGCTTGTACGTCGAAACGATGGAGAAGATCCTGGCGAAGGCGAAGAAGTACGTGGTCGAGCCTGGTCAGGACGGAGAACAGGTGCGAGTGCGCATCCTCGATCAAATGCAGGCGCCGCCGGCCCCAACCGGGCGACCGTAGCACGCGGCAACAACCGGCATGACTGCGTGAGGCTCACCGACTGGAGGTCTTGCCGTGAACAATCTGCGGTTCAGTAGACAGAAGGATGGCCGACCATCTTACAAAGAGCGAGCAGCGAGTGATCGTTTTGTTGGCCGGTCTCCCAGAAGGCGGATTGTGACTGCCGTTGTTGCGGTCATCGTTCTGCTCGCCCTGGCACCCGTCGGTACCTACCAAGCCGTCTACGCCGACCGCGTCTATCCCGGCGTGAGGTCGCTGGGCATCGATCTGGGAGCCTATGCGGCCGAGGAGGCCAGAGCCGCCCTGTCCGCCAAGGTCAGAGAGTACGCACAAACGGAGGTGGTGCTCCGCTACGCCGGCAAGGAGTGGCGCACGACCCGAGGAGCGCTCGGCGCTGGCCTCGGTGCCGATGCCACGGTGCGCCAGGCGCTGCAAGTGGGCCGGTCGGGCGGCCTGCACGATCGACTCCTGGACCAGCTGGCCGCGCTGCGCAACGGCCGCAGAGTGGCGCCGGTCCGGGTATCCGATCCCGGAAGGCGGGCCGCGCTCGTCGCCAATATGGGAGGGGAGGTAGACCGTCCCGCCGTCAATGCTTCGCTGATAACCCATTCAGACGCTGCCGTCCAGATGGTCGCTTCACAGGTGGGCCGCAAACTCCAGCAGGAGGAGGCACTACGGAGAATCGATGCCGTGTTAGGGAAGGCAATTGACAGGATTGACGCCGTGGCCGTCGAGCCGATCGATCTGCCGGTTGCCGAAACCATGCCCCGGGTCAACGAGGCGCAGCTGGTGGCCGCGAGGGAGAGCGCTGAGCGTATATTGAGCAAGTCGCTCACCGTCCGCTATGAGGGTGTGGTGGTCGCTCTGGACGTAGGCGCCCTGGCAAGTATGCTTTCGATCCGAGAACAGGGAGGGCGGACCATCGCCGGATTGGATGAGAACGCCCTATCCGATGTAGTCAAAGGCATGGCCGACCGCACCAACAGAGAGCCACGGGAGGCGCAGTTCAGGTTTCGTGATGGCAAGGTGCAACTGGTCGCCGAGAGCAGGGACGGATTGACAGTCGACGTGGCGGCGAGCGTGCGGGCGATTCAGCAGCAGTCGCTGACCGGGGAGCGTGAGGCGAAGCTCGTGGTGCGGGTCACTCCCCCAAAATGGCGCGGCTCGGACATTGGCACTATCGCCATTCGAGACAAGATAGTTGAGGCCGCGACGGTCTACGGGGACACCGGCGCCGACCGGCAGCACAACTTGCGCCTGGCCGCTTCGCGGCTAGACGGCATTATGCTTGCTCCGGGCGAGACGTTCTCGTTCAACAAGGCCCTCGGGCCAACCACCCTTGCCGATGGCTACAAGATGGCCTGGGGCATCATCAGAACGGAAAACGGACATCAGACCGTCCCGTCCGAGGCCGGCGGCATCTGCCAGGTGTCCACCACGCTGTTCCATGCGGCGCTCTGGGCCGGTTTGAGCGTCGACCAGCGCACGGAGCACCTCTACTGGATCCCCCGTTACGGCAAACCACCGCTGGGGAAGACGGGCCTCGACAGCACGGTGGACGGGTCGGGCAGCCCGGACACGCTGGACTTCAAGTTCACGAACAACACGCCCAACTGGTTGGCGATAGAGGCGCGCACGGATGGGATGAACCTCCATTTCGCCCTCTGGGGCACGAAACCGAGCTGGACGGTCGAGGTCGGCGAGCCGGTGATTACCAACGTGGTGAAGACCGACCCGGCGGTGCGGCGTGAGTATGACGAGACCCTGCGGCCGGGCGAGGAGGTCTGGGTCGAGACGGCTCAGGACGGCTTCGACGTGTCGGTCGTTCGTGTTGTGCGCGAGGCTGGCAAAGTGATAGACAGATACGAAGTGAAGAGCCGCTACCGACCGGCGAACAACGTCGTGCGCTTTGGGCCGGAGGTCCCTGCCACGCCGACCGGAACGCCGACGGCCAACCCGTCAACGGCAGCTCCACCGGCAGGAACGCCCGTGCCAGCAGCGCCGCCGACAGCTACGCCCGGGCGCTAGCGGAACGAACCCTGGTTGAGCCTCGGAGCATAGGCAGGCAGACGCTTCCACTCAGAAGCGGGCGTTCCTGCGCCACACATAGCGATCACCCGCGCTGGGCTCTGCACGTGAGGTTTGCTCACTGACAAGAGTCCAAAGCAGGCGACGAGTCCCGCGACCGGTCCGGCATGGCTCGCGGCGTGCCTGAGCGCTCGGGAGGCATCATCTGCCCCGGCATCGCCGGGCGGGCACTCGGCGTGGGTGCAGACGGCGTAAGCGGCCCTGGCGCCAGGTTTGGTGCCGGCCGTTCTTCCGTCTCGTGTCGCGTCGCCGACTGTGGGTTGACGGTTGGTTCCGGCAGTGCGCTCGGGCTACTGGCGGGCGCGGCCTGGGTCAGCGTGGGCGAGGGATTGGGCGCAGACCAAGGCAACATGCCCCTTGGCGCACTGGGCATCGACTGCGGCCAGCCGCAGAATTGCCGCATCGACTCGTACTGGGAGGCGTCCCTTTGCAGCCTCTCCACATAGCCGCTGGTGTCTTGGCCGCTGGCCGACACTCGCTCCACCACCTGTTCGGCCGCCGTCAGGTGGTGGACTACGTCCGGGCTCAATCCCGCGCCGACTTCCGCTCGGCCGTTCTGTATCAGCGCCTCCATCTCGTGCATGCGGTTCTCGGCCAAGCGAATATGCGGATTCGCACGGGCGTCGATGACTCACAAGTCATCACCACTATCGACTGACAGCTGCCAAACGGCCCTAGAAGACGGCAGCAACGAGGATGTCAACGACGGCTGAGCTCGGCGGCCCAGGGTGTGGACTCAGCGCTACTGCTTCTGGTTTAGGGGCGCCGCCCTCATTGTGCGCAGGTGGCATACGATCTTCGGTTCCTGCTTGTTCTCAACCGAGAGCAGACCAATGCGGCCGTAAGCTCGCCTGTTGAGGTGCCTACACAAAGGGACCATGCCGTAATCGAGCAGAGGGCAGCACATTGGCCGACGAACACAGCCTGGAAATGAAGAGAGGCCGGCTCACACAGGTGGTGGAGGGCTGACCTCTCAAGCAGTGTACTGGCTTCCTATCCGTTGCCCAGTTGCACAGTTCTTCCCTAATTAGGCGGTTCACCTGATGAGCCAGGTGTTAGATCGGTTACACTCAGGATAGTCGACTTGCCGTTGGAGCGAACAACCGCGTTCGGATGCAGACCCAGCAGCGAAGCCACGGTCTTCGGTTCGGCGGCGACGCAGTGCAGGAGGCCGTCATCGAGGTCGAGGTATGTTGCCATCCAGCTGCACGTGCTAGCCATCAGCTTCTCTGCGTAAGTGACGGCCACGGCCGCAACGGTTTGGTTTATGGTTGGCCCCTGGTCGGCCGCAGCCACGGCCTCGGCACAGTCGGGCCTTGGCTCCAGCCGGGGCGGCGCCTCCAGCAGGTCGGACCGCTGGAGGCTGGGCGCCGGCAAGGCGCGGCAGATGCCGAGCTGAGGCAGGAACGCTCCCCGCAATTGCTCGGGCTGGGTCATGTTGCCGAGCAGCACCTGGCCCGAGTTGCGGCCGTTGCCACAGTCCAGCCACCAGATCGCACCGGCGTTGCAGGGGTAAGCATAGCCCATGACCGGCTGGTCGAGTGTGGCAGCGATGTCCCGGCGCGCGGCAGCGTTATCCACGCAGCCGACAAGGAGGTTCAGTCGACTCGGTTCGCCGCTGAAGACCTGGGAGTGGAGCGCGCGGTCGTAGGGCAGGATCGAGTAGCCCACCTCACGCTCGAACCGTCGCGACAGCCGCTCTGCCAGCACCTGGGCCTTGAAGCGCCCAACATCGCCACGGTCGAACGATTGTCTCCCGACATTGTGCTCCTCCACCCGGTCCATGTCCACAAGGTACAGTTGGGCCTTCCTACCTATCAACAGCCGGCAGATGGCCTCGGCCAGAAAGCTGCCTGTCCCGCCGCAGCCGACCACGACGATGGTCGCTTCCCATTGGTAGCGAACTGCCAGGCTGCTGCCGGTTGTCGGGCTCGAATCAATCCGGTAGTACATCGCCCTGCATTACGGGTTGTAGACAGTCGAAGTTGACGTCGCGGAAGTCGCCCCTTTCACCCTCGAAGGCCGCCTCCCAGGGGACGGACATGAAGTGACCGTAAGCGCCTATCCGCAGCGCCACCTCCGGGCCTTCGCTGTCGAGGCGGCCCAGGACCCCGTAGAGGCAGAGCCGCTGCTCGTCGGCGTCGTCTGTCGGGCTGAAGCAGGCCGGACCGCTGTGATGGGAGTGGACCTCCATGAGGACGTTGGTCATTGGTCGGTAGAGTACCCGCGTGGCACCCACGATCTGGCGGGGACGGAGGAGGTGGTAGCCCGCGGCATCGTCATGAGTAACCACGAGCAGCACCTCGCGACGCTCCCGGCCCCAGGCGCGTGCCTCGACGACGATGCGGTTCCACATCGCGGGCGCGAGGCGGCCGGTCTTGAGGGCGAGCGAAGGATACACGGGCGGCAGACCCCGCACTGTGGCGGCGGCAACCGGTACCCGCGCCTCCAGGCAGCGGTTGCGAGCTGCAACGTAGAGGCCGTCGCCTCCGAGCAGGTAGTCGTAGGCCAGGCCGGATGGAGGCGGTACGCCGTCGCGGGCGATCAGATACTCGACCAGCGTTGCCGTCATTGGCCGATCCTCATCGCTTCCTCCACCTTCACTTGAGGGACCAGGTCCTCCAGCGGGTAGGCCGTCTTGCCTTTGAGTCCCTGCCAGAGCAGGCTGACATCATCCGGGTGGCGCTGCGACTTGCCTCGTCCGGTGTCGCCGGCCGAGAAGTACGACTCGAAGAAGGCCTCAGGCACCTTCCCGGGGTCGGCGGGGAAGGCGTGCGTGCCGGTGCACACCCGCCCCGAGGGGAAGACGTTGTAGGTCGGGCAGGCGTAGAGCTGCTCGTCCAACGCGCGTGGGCGCGCCTTTGCGGCGAAGACGTAGGGGGCCTGGCGCCCGGGCAGGCAGACGAAGACGAGGCCGGGCATCGGCAACCGTAGGCGCCGGGGCCTGACGTCGTGGCGTTCGCGCAGGCGCACGGTCCACACCCGCGGCTCGCGCCACACAGCTACCCGCACGCCGCTTGCCGTCTTCGCCCACCAGACGGCTTCGGGCGGCAGAATGCCGGTCGTGAGGTCGAGTTCGCGGGCCAGGGCGTGCGCTACCTCTAGGGCGGAGACCAACCTGGTGCGCGTCACGCCGGTCGCGTAATCGTGGAGCATTACAGTTTCCTGGTGGAAGTCCAGGCGTAGGCGTAGGGGATCCTCCTCAACTCCCATCTCAGGCGGCAGCGCCGTCCGGTAAGGGGAGGGCGTCGGGCTCGTGGTGGGGGATGGGCGCGACCCCTTCCGCGGTGATTTCGCAGGCATAGAGCCTCCTCATTCGTTCATAGTCGAAGGGCGCTTCTCGGCCCAGGGCGGCGTCCAGCAGAATGGAGAAGTTACCCGGCGGATCCGCCTCCAGCCAGCGGGCGAGGTCGGTCACGCGGTCAAGAATCGCCCGGGCGCATCGCCACTGCTCGGCCAGCTCGGCCACGTTCTCGGCCGTCCACTCGGCGTCATAGACTTCCGTCTCGTCGTCCAGGTCAAGGAAAGCCGTGCCCGTCTCACCCCACACCCAGTCGGCGAAGTCGGCCGCCGCCGCGTACGGGCCGTTCGCCAGCCGTTCCCGCACGTCGGCAGGGGCGATCCCTCCCTCGGGCATCTCCAGCAGCACCGACCTGGGCACGTGCGCCTCGCAGGCGTCCAGGAGCGCCACCCTGCCACCGAACTCCGGCCCGTAGGGGTGAGCGCAGACCGCCAGGAGCAGCAACTGGCCCGGCGGCAGGTCCAGGTCGTGGAAGCTGTCATATGACCATCCCTCTCGCACGAACGGAATGCCGCAGACCACCTGCTCGTATTCCTCCACCTCGTAGACGGGGAAGAACCGCTCCTCCACCTTCTGCAGGAAAGCCCACACGCGGGCGTTCTCCCGGCTGGCGCCAGGTTGACAGGCGGCGAGGATCTCGCCTTCCTCATCGGGGAAGACCTCGCGCACGATCTGCAGGAAGGCGAGGTAGCTCTCGTGACTTTGGAGGAGGGAGCCGACGGACGTCGGGGCCACCGGCGTCCGTCGCAGAGCCTGCCCCAGCCCGAGCGGGCCGGGGACAGGCGTCGTTGTGGCGGCGGTCAGCGCGAGGCGAGTCGCCGCAGGGCCTCCACCGCCTGGCGGGTGGCCCGGGCGTAGGTCTCGGCCTCGGCGATGGCCAGGTTCACCTCCGGCTGGCGCGCCGCGGCGGCCTCCGCGTCGATGTCCCCTGCCGGGCCCACCAGGGCAGGCCGCAAGGTCAAAGACTGCCAGGCGTTTCTCGGGCACCCGCCGCAGTATCCGCACGATGTTGGGGCGGAGTCGGGCGCCTTTGGTGCCGATGCGCTTGGCGAAGGTGTAGACGATGTCCGCGCCCTGTTTCTCCTCGCGCGTGTCGGCGTTGACGAGCTCGGGGAAGAACTCAGCCATCGCCTTCCGTACCTCCTCGACGGAGGCCTTGGGGTCCGGGTCGGGGAACTCCCGCTCGTCGTACAGGAAGAGGCGTGCCATCTCCTTAACCTCCTACCTTGACCTTGTCAGCCGAAGAGCGATAGCTGCCCGGCGGGAGCAGTCTTGGCCACAGTTGCGGGCGGTTCCGCCGGCTTCGTCTCCCGGATGGCTTCGGCCGGTGGCACCCGGGGCTCGGCTTTCCCCGCTTTGGCCACGGCAGGACCGCGTGGCCTGGGGGGCACAGTCGGATTGCGCCGGCGAGTGCGCCAAACTGCCTCCGCCTCGTCCAGAAGGCCGGGCAGCAGGTGTAGGACCTCCGCCAGGCCCGCCACCTCGGCGCAGCGCAGCAGCGGGTCACAGCCGTCGGCACCAATGCCAATGAAGGCACGGTATCTCCCCGAGCCGTTGGGGCGCAGCGACACCACCAGTTTCACACCGGACGGCAGCGCCCCCGCTGGCGTCAGACCTCCCGCCGAGGGTTGGCCGAGCGAAACCGGCGCAGCCGCGCCGTCGCAGCACTGCTCGCCGCCCGGAATGCCGTCAGCAGCTTCAGTGCAACCGTCGGGTTGCCCGGGATGTCCACTCGCGTCGGGGGCCTCCTCTTCGCTTTCGGCAACGGCCGTTGCCGTCTGCTTCGGCGAGGCCGCGATGGCACCCACGCTCAAGCCGCCTCCGTTGCCGGTCGGTTGATGGCGGGGTTGTGGAGGGGCATCGCCAGCCAGAGGTCTCCCGCGTCGACCCCGCTAGTCTCCTTGAACACCACCGGCGACTGGGGCGTCAACCAGCTCACCTCCAGGCGGGGGCCCGTGGCGGCGTCGAGGATGTCGCCCAGCAGGCGGGTGTTCAGGAGCACGGATTGCGGCTCGCCCTCGTGGGCGGCCGGCAGCTCCACCTCGGCCTCCCCCGACTGGTCCCCGCGGGCGTGCAGGCGTACCTCGTTCGGCTTGGCTTCGAGCAGCACGGGCCGGGCCTCGCCGCTCTCCCCGAAGAGGCCCGCCACCCGCATCGCCTGGCGAAAGGCCGCCGTCTCCACCGTGAGGCGGGTGCGCCACTCCGCCGGCACCACCCGCGCCACGTCGGGGAAGCTGCCCTCGAGCAGGCGACTGAATAGCCTCGTCTCCCCGAGCTGCACGCATAGCCCCCGCCCCTCTCCGTCGACCAGTAGGCATGCTGATGGTGCCTCCTCCAGCAGGCGCCCGAGTTCGACCACGGCCTTCGCGGGTACGAGTAGCTGGCAGTCGGGCCTGCCGCCCTCCCCCAGACGTGCTCGGGCGAGGCGAAAGCCGTCGGCGGCCACCAGCGTCAGGCCGCCCAGGTCGAACGCGAAGAGCACCCCTGTGAGCACCGGCCGGCTCGTGTCCCGGGCGGCGGCGAAGGCGACGCGGCGGATGGCTGCCTGCAGGCGACCGGAGTCGAGGGACACCGAGAAACCATCCCCCGCATGGGTAGGCCGGGGGAAGGCAGTAGGATCGACGGTAGCCATCTCGGCTCGGAAACGCAGACACTGGAGCTGCAGTCGGCGTTTGGCGGCGTCGAGGCACAGCCGCAGTGGCGCCGCCGGCAGCTGGGCGACGTACTCGCCCAGCAACCGGCCCGGAACAGCGGCACAGCCGGGTACGACCACCTCGGCTACCACCTCTGTGGAAAGCGCCATCTCGAGGTCGGTGGCCGTCAACCTGACCTGGCCGGGCCCCGCCTCGACGAGGATCGTCTGGGCAATAGGATTGGTGGAGCGGGCAGGCACCGCCCGTCCTACCAGCCGGAGGGCGCGGGCAAGAGCAGGCTGTTCTATGGTGAATTCCATCTTTTGCTCCTAGCCAGGGTGCGATTCCGGACAGGCGCCGTTGGAGGGCGAGGGCAGTGAGCCTGGGTGGTGAATGAGGTGCTGGTTGCGCGAGCCGCGCCACTCCCCGGCCCCCTCGGCCAGGCCAGCCACGTACGGGCCGTCGATCAGAAGGTCGATGAGCGACAAGGCCGCCCGAACCTCTGGCTCGGGCCGGACGGAGAGCGCCGCCAGGGTGTAACCGGTGTAGACGGTCGTGTGCTGCCCTGCCGCTCTGAGAACCCTCAGCAGCGCCAGGAGACCGGCGGGCTGGAGGAACGGCTCGCCGCCGGTCACGCTCACGCCGTCTCGTGGCTCACCGGCCGAAGAGAGGAGGGCTGCCAACACTACCGCCACGGGCAACGCCGTTCCGGCGGACTGGTCATGGGTGTAGGGCACGTAGCACCCCGAGCAACGCCCGAGGCATCCCTGCACCTGGAGCACGCTGCGCCGGCCGGGACCGTCGATGACCGAACCGTGGTATAGGCAGGCGACCTGCAGCATCTGCTCACACACGCCAGGCATCCGGGCCGAACGGGCCAACGGCGGGACCGCGGCCGGTCGGGCGCAGTTGACCTCGTGGGGTGCTGGCAGTAGGTCAGCCGGTGGGACTGAGGTCGAATCCGGCCCCAGCCCCTCGACCGTAAGCGAGCCGGTCGCGGGATCGATTATGAAGGTCAGCGCCCGCACGGCCCCAGCCGCCCCTGCACCCGCGGCTTCACAGACACCTGAGCGTACATGTCCGCCGTCGCCTGGTCGTGGGCCGGCTCGCCCAGCAGCTCTTTGGCGAGGCGGGCCACGTCGTCGCAGGCAGGCCCCAGGACGCCCCGCACCCGTAGTGAGAGCTCGCCGCTCTTCGTGTCGAGGCAGAATTCGATCTCCGGCATGCCTTCCCCTCCTCAGTACCGGACCCGGATCTTGATCAGGTGGCCGTCCATGGCTCGCCGGGCGGTGCCGTTCAGACGGCGCCGCACCTCTTCGACCACGCGCTCGCCGTAGGCAGTGCGCAGCTTGACCAGGAGCTGCCCGCCGAGCAGGGTCCGCCCGTCGTACTCGGAGATCACCGGCACGTAGCCCTGAGCCGTCCGGGCGAAGCCCAGATCGTTGGAGGCTGGCGCCAGGTGCTGCCTTCTCACGACTACCTCGGCCGTCTCCGGCCGCCGGTCCCCCTGGTAGCCGTAGAGGGACAGAGCCTCCCCTTCCTCGACTGTGCCGTACCCCAGCTCGGCGAGCGCCGCCAGGAGCAACCGCCGATCCTTGAAGGCGATCTGCTCGTAGACCAGGTACTTGCTCATAGCCTCTCCCCTCAGCCCTAGAACTCCATGTGGCGCTCGCCGGCCGGGGGCCCGCCCCGCACGGCGTCGATCGCCAGGTGCTCTCGGGCCCAGCGGCGCAGCTCTTCGATCTGCTCGCGCTTGACCTCCGAGGTCGGACGGATGGAGCGCACCCGCCGCAGCACGTCGGCCGTAGCGAGGGGTCTGGCGCCGTCAACGAAGGCGTCCAGGACCGCCCCCTTGACGGCCGCCTCGATCTCGGCGCCCGAGAAGCCCTCGGAGGCCTCGGCTAGCGCCGCCAGGTCGAAGCCCTCGGGGTCCCGTCCCCGCTTAGCCAGGTGCACCCGGAAGATGTCGACCCGGTCCTCTACCGTGGGCAGGTCGACGAATACGACCTGGCTGAAGCGGCCCTGCCATT
>JAMCYS010000131.1 GCA_023473795.1 Chloroflexota bacterium
AGAGGCGGTCGGTGGCGCCGGGCCCTGGACCGCGCGGGCTTGCCCGCGCCCTGGAAGGCGGCGGCAAGCCGCCGCACTCCACGTTGCCCCCACGGTCGCTCAGCAAGTGCCCATTTTCATAGGAATCTGCTTCACTGGCGACAGGCAGTTCCTGGCCATCCGGACTGACGTGCGCCCATTCTGCCACCATCCACCAGATTCTGAGCCCGCCGTAGGCGGGCGAAGAATGACAATATCACCGCTCCTTGGCTCGTTAGACTTACGCGTCAAGGGGTGAGGAATCGAATCTACGATCCCGACCCTACAGTCCCAACCCCCGGGCCACGTCGGCCATGCCGAGCTCCTCCAGCCTGGCCGGACTGGGCATCGCCGTCTCGGGGTCCCAGGCCATGTGCTTGAGGTAATCGGCGTTTTGCTTAGCAGCATCGATGGTCACCCCGCGCACGTTCCCCTTGGTCAGGGGCGGGTTACCCAGCAACAGCGGCGGCACGTAGCAGCGCAACGGGTTCAGCCCCTCACGCAGGTTGAAGGCGTGGCGGATGTTGGCAATGCGCTCGCCCGCGACGAAGATCTCGTCGTAGTCGAAATCCCAGCCGGTGGCTGCCGTCATGAAGTCGGCTACCGATTGCAGCGGGTAGCATAGGTAGCCGAACAGGCAGAGCCCGGCCGAGTTGACGACGTGCACGGCCCCCGAGATTTGCTTATGCATCGCCCCCTTGGCCGAGTAGTCGTACTTGTCGTAGGGTGGGAACTGGTGGTCCACCCACTTGATCATCTCGCCGCCCTGGGTGTGGCGGGCCGGCGTGGCATCCAGCTGGTAGTTCATCGCCAGGCCCGGCCAGTGCCGTGGGTCGTGCATCGGTACTTCCTGGCCCTGGATGTGGATGGCGTATTGCTCGGCGCCGCGGCCGATGCGCTGCGCCGCTACGCGAACCCCGTCAGCCAGCACCGCGCCGAAGCCCTCACGCCGGGCGATCATACCGCACAGATTGACGATGGCCTGGGCGTTGCCCCAGGTGAGTTCCAGACCATCGGTGTCGACCCTGTCGATGACCCCGTGCTCGTAGCAGTCGATGGCGAAGGCAATCGCACAGGGGGCGGAGATGCTGTCTAGTCCGTAGGCGTTGACGATGTCGTTGACCTGAACGATCGACTCCAGGTCGTCGTTGAGGCACATGTTGCCCGTCGCGCAAATGGTCTCGTACTCAGGCTTGTGGCAGAACTTGGCGCGACCGTCTTTGGCCTTCATCTCGCCGCCACAACCGATGGTGCACTGCCAGCAGTGGTATTTCTTCTGTTGCTCGGCCACCACCGACTCGGCCGCGATCTTGTCCACTGTGGGGAAGTCCACCGGGCCCGCGCCTGACCAGTTCTTGACCGGCGAGTCGCCGGAGGTGTTGGAGCCGGCCTCGATGTTGACGGTGCCGTACTTCGACATGCCCTCGTAGTCGCCGCCCATCCACTTGCGGGCATACTCTTTGCGCAGCTGCTGCATGCGCTCGGGGTTGGCGAGGGGTGGCTTCTTGTCGCCGCGCACGACCACGGCCTTGAGGCGCTTGGAGCCCATCACGGCGCCCAGACCGGAACGGCCGGCGGCGCGCCCGTAGTCGTTAATGATGCAGGCGATGAGCGATTGCATCTCGCCAGCGGGACCGATGCAAGCCTCCTCCGCTTTGGCGCCGTACTCCGCCTTCACCCAATCGCGGGTCTGGATGGTGTCCTTGCCCCAGAGGTGCGAGGCATCCTTCAGTTCGGCCTTGCCGTCGTCGATGAGCAGGTAGACCGGCTTATCGGCCTTGCCGGTGAAGTAAACGCCGTCGACACCGGCGAACTTCATCCGCGGGCCGAAATAGCCGCCGCAGTTGGCGTCGCCCCAGGTGCCGGTGAGCGGTGACTTAGCCACGGCGACGAAGCGGGAGCCGATGATCGCGGGGGTGCCGGTCAGGGGACCGGTGAGGATGCCAAGCGTGTTCTCGGGGCCGAGCGGATCGACCTTGGCCTTCTGGCGGTCGAACAGCGCCTTGGCGCCCATGCCGTAGCCGCCGATGTACTGGCGGCTTTCCTTCTCGTCAAGCCCTTCCTCGACGATCTTGCCCGAGCTGAGGTCCACCCAGAGGACCTTGCCTACGTAGCCTCCGGCCATTGACGCGCCTCCTCCTGGACTAATCTCTGCAACAGGCCGGCACGCCCGCGGTCGGGCGCTGGCCCGCCATTGCCTCCATTATAGGCACCGCCGTCAGGCCGGTCAACGAACAGGCAACTTGGGGAAGAGCACGCGCGCCGTGGCGTCCATGCCGCGGCAGGCCTGGCCGAGCCGCACGTCACCGCGAGCGCTCACCAGCATGTAAGCGTCTTCTCGGCTTACCGCCAGGCGCTCTGCCAGGAAATCCACCATGTCGCGCACCGCCACCTGGACCGCGTCTTCAATGCTCGCGGCGCTGCCGGTGGTGATCCAGCTCTCGGCGGTCTCCAACCAGGGTCGGGGCCAGTGCCGTCCCTTGAGCAACTCGACCCGTACGGTGGTGCAGCCGCCGATTTCGATGCCGTTGCCCGTTACCTCGGCGTCGCCCATCGAGGCGTGCAGGTCACCCAAGCCGAACAGCGCCCCCGGCACGTGCACGGGCAGGTAGACCTTGGTACCCACGGTGACGTCGTTGTGATCCAGGTTACTGCCCACGTCCGTGGGGTCGGCAGTGTTCGCCTCGCCCTCCGCCGGGGTGGTAGCGATTACACCCACCATCGGCCGCACTGGGAAGGAGATGCTCGGGCTGAACACGGCCCGGCCGCCCTCGATGCGCACGATGCGGCAATGCGGCACGTTCATCTCTGCCGTCAGCACGCCCAGGCGCCCCGGCATGATCCTCAGACTGCCAAAGTCGTCCAGCTTGACGTCCAGAATCTCGACCACTAGCGTATCGCCAGGCTCGGCCCCCGAGACGTAGACGGGGCCGGCGGCCGGGTTGACTTCGCGGGGCTTGCGGGTCCGAATGTAGGTCACCACGTCCTCGGGCTGGCGCACGCTGCTATGGGTGGTGTCGAGCGTCTCCATCGCCAACGTCTCGCCGGGCTCGACGGTGAGAACCGGCGGCACGTGGGGGGCGAAGATGTGGGTGTGCTGTTCGCGGCTGACTCGCTTCATTATCCTCCCTCGTTATCGCAGGCTGGGGCTTGATCACGACCTTGCAGCTGCCTTCAGTGCCCGAAACCTGGAGGGCCTTCTCCGTTTCCGCCAGAGAGAACACGTGCGTCACCAGGTCGCGCACGGGCGCTCGCGTGGCTTGGAGCAGCGCCAGTGCCTCCCGGAAAGTGAGCGGTGGATAGCCCAGACTGCCGTGAATCGTCAGGTCCTTCTGCAGTATCTCGTGCGGGTGCAGATCCAGGCCGCCGGTATCTACGAAGTGGCCGACCTCCACGACCGTGCCGCCCCGGCGCACCATCTCCAGGCCCTCGCGGAAGGCGGCGGGCACGCCGGCGGCGTCGAAGAGGATGTCGCAGCCCACCCCCTCGGTCAACTCCCGGACGGCCGCGACTCGTTCGGCCACAGTCGTGCTCTTGGCGTTCAATAGCTCGTCCGCCCCCATTCGCCTAGCCAGCTCCAGGCGGCTATCCAGCACGTCCACGGCGATCACCCTGCCCGCGCCGGTATGCTTGAAGGCGACGATGGCCAGCAGGCCGACCGTGCCGGCGCCCAGTACGACCACACTCTTGTTGGGACCGTACCCTTCCCCGTGGATGGGCAGGCCGGCGGGGAAGGCCCGGGTGATCGCCCTGTAGGCGGGCGCCATCGGTTCGGCCAGCACGGCCAGTTCGGAGGGCATCACGTCAGCGAGCTTGAAGACGTAGGAGGCGCCGTGCAGGTAGACGTACTCGGCAAAGCCTCCCAGAAGATAGGGCGGCTTCTCGGTGTTGCCCAGGCCGTAGATTATGCGGTTGGGGCAGAGCATCGGCCGGGTGGGCACGTTGAGACAGAACCAGCACTTGCCGCAGGGGCGCGAGGAGGGCGCGACCGTTACTCGGTCGCCCTCCTTGAGCGGCCCGCCCACGACGGTCATGGACTCGTTGGCGCGCGGGCCCAGCTCGGCCACGGTGCCCACGATCTCATGGCCGGCGATCATCTCGAAGGGCAGCCGGCTGTGGCCTTCGTAGTAGTGCTTGTCGGTGCCGCAGACGCCGGCGTATTCCACTTTCAGCCAGATGGCATCCGCCGCCAGCTCGGGCTTGGGAAACTCGCGGATCTCCATCTTGCCGGGCCCCAGCAGGACCGCGGCTTGCACGGTTGGCATGGTCGAATAGTCTCCTGATACTCCGTTTACCTCTCCCACGGAAGCCTGGGGTAAGGGCCAGACTGCCGCATCGCAGGGATGCGTGATGCGCATTGGGCGCGTCACCGGCCACGAATTGGTGGGGCCGGGCTCTGTAACGTCTGTTCCAGCCGGTCGCTGCCGCGGCGGCTCGGTGATGTCTTTGGACGTAGCGCGGGGGTCGCCACCCGGGAGCGGCATCCCCCGCAGCCCGGTCGCGTGATCACCCCTCAAGAAACGAGCTTCCCTGGTCTTCTTGATCACACAGGCCACGCCACGGGGGACAAGCCCCCGCGCTACCCCGGAAGCGGCCTCTTGAGCGTTCCAGCCGTTATCACCGTCGAGCGGGCGTGAATCAGTTGGAGCAGTTGGCCTCTGTGCCCGCCCCTACGGCGTGGAATCGGAGTGGCCCGCTCCGCGGAGCGGGCCGTCGGCACTAGCAGTGCAGCATCACCTTGATCGCGTTGCCGCTGCGGCTGCGGACCGTCTCGATCGCCTCCTCGTAGCGGGCCAGCGGGAAGGCATGGGTAATCAAAGGCTTCACGTTCAACTTACCGCTCTGGATCAGCGGCGCCGCGTCGTCGAAGTCGGCGTCGTAGACGCGCGTCCAGCGCAGCGTCAATTCCTTGCGGAAGATCGGCGTGTAGTCCTTCACCTCGAGCGTGGGCGTCTCCGGCGGCACCATCATGACGATGCGGGCGCCCGGCCGCGCCATCGCCACGGCCTGGCTCAGCGTGTGCTGGGGACCGGCGACGTCGAAGATGACGTCGAAGCCCTCGACCGCGGCGAGCCCGACCTTGACCGGGTCATCCTTGAGCACGTTGGCGGTCAGATCGGCTCCGAGCTGCCGGGCCAGGGCCAGGCGCTCGTCGATGACGTCGGTTGCCATCACGAAACCCGCGCCCTTGGCCTTGGTGACCTGCACGATCAGGTTGCCGATGACGCCCGCGCCCAACACGGCCACGGCGTCGCCCGGCTTCAACAGCGAGCGGTTGGTGGAGTGCACTGCCACCGCGGCGGGTTCGACCATAGCGCCCTCGTCGAACGACAGCGCGTCCGGCAGCCGGCGCACCGTGCCCTCGGGCACGACCACCTCCTCGGCGTAGGCGCCGTCCACGTGCACGCCCAAGATCGTCAGGTTGAGGCAGTGGTTGTACTCTTTCTCCCGGCAGGCTCGGCAGACGCCGCAGGAGTTGAGCGGGCGGGCGAAGACCCGCTCTCCAACCTTGAACTGCGAGCCGGCGGCAGTCTCGGCCACCGTGCCACTCAGCTCGTGGCCGGGCACTACCGGGAACCGCATGAAGGGATTGGCGCCACGCAGCGCCGCCATGTCGGAGCCGCAGATGCCTGAGCTGGCGATGCGAATCCGCAGCTGCCCGGCCGTTAGGGGTCGGGAGGGAAGATCGACAAAGGTGATTTGGCCTGGGCCAAGTAACTGGACAGCCTGCAAAGCGTTCTACCTCCTGGGGCACGCTCTCGGAACCACAAAACAGCCCCGGCGGGCCGGCCCGCCGGGGCTCTGAGGCCCGGACTAGAAGAAACTCGGCGGCCGCGAATCTCGCCGCTCAGCCGCCGTAGGAGTAAGCATGGTAGCAGCCGGCTTGACCCTTGTCAAGGGCTGCTTTATAATCTGGTGGCCATGGAAGAGCATCCGAGCAAGATCACGGTCGTCCTGCCAACGTACAACGAAGCCGACAACCTGGCCGAGATGGTGAGCACCCTCTTTGGGCTGGGGCTGCCCGGGCTGAATATCGTCATCGTCGACGACAACTCCCCGGACGGCACGGGCAAGATCGCCGACGAACTGGCTGAGCGGCACCGCGGACTCATCGAGGTCATCCATCGGCCGGGCAAACTCGGGTTGGGCACGGCCTACGTCACCGGCTTTCACCGAGCCTTGGACGAAGGCGCGGACTTCGTGATCGAGATGGACGCCGATTTCTCGCACCCACCGGAGACGTTGTTGAAGTTTCTGGACCTCATTCGCCACGCGGATGTCGTGGTCGGCTCGCGCTACGTCCGCGGCGGCAAGGTCGACGAACAGTGGAGCCTCTGGCGGCGCTTCCTCAGTTGGGGCGGCAATGTGTACGCCCGCGCCATCACCGGCTTGCGGGTCCACGACACGACTGCCGGCTTCAAATGCTTCCGCGCCGCGACCCTGCGGGGCATCGATCTCGAGCGAATCCGTTCCGACGGCTATGCCTTTCAGGTGGAGATGGCCTACGCCTGCCAGCGTAAGGGCTACCGGGCGGTGGAGGTGCCGATCGTTTTCCTCGATCGTACCCACGGCAAGTCCAAGATGTCGGGACGGATCGTCCGCGAGGCCTTCTGGCGCGTCTGGCAAATGAAGTTCCGCTACTAGGCGACTTCTGTGGCCAAACTACGCCACCCCGATTTCCTGGCCGGCGTCTTCCTGTTTGTTCTTCCCCTCGTGTTCTTCTCCGCCACGCTGTTCGGCGGCAAGGTCCTGCTGCCGACCGACAATCTCTTCCAGTGGGAGCCGTGGCGCAGCTACGCCTCTCAGCTCGGCGTGGGGGCGCCGCAGAACCAACTGCTCAGCGACCTCGTTCTCGAGAACTACCCCTGGAAGCGCTTCATCGTGGAGTGCCTGCGGCAGGGGGAGTTGCCGCTGTGGAATCCCTACCTGTTCGCGGGCGTGCCCTTCTTCGCGGCCGGGCAGCAGTCGGCCCTCTATCCCCTAACTTTCCTTTTCTACGTGCTGCCCGTCGCTCAGACCTTCGCCATCGTCACAGCGCTCAATTTCTTCCTCGGCGAACTTTTCATGTACCTCTTCCTGCGCCGGCTGGCGGCGGGACGGGTGGGGGCGTTGGTCGGCGCCGTCGCCTATGCCTTCAGTGGTTTCATGGTCGTGAGCGTCGTCTTCCCCATGGTCGTGAGCGCCGCGGTCTGGCTGCCGCTGCTTCTCCTGTTCATCGAGATGGCGGTGCAGCGGGTGGAGAAGGGTCAGCGTCTGAGCTTGTTCCTGCCGCTGGCGGGCGCGGCGACGGTCGCCGTGCAGTTCTTCGCCGGGCATGTCGAGTTATCGCTCTACGTGCTGCTCACCGCCGGCTTCTACACCGCCTGCCGTCTCCTTGCCGTGGTCTGGCGTCACGGCTGGCGTCGTGCCCTGTCGCCGGCAGTGCAAGCGCTCGGCATGGTGGCGCTGGGCGGCGGCCTGGCCGCCGTGCAGTTGGTGCCGCTCTTCGAACTGGTAACCCAGAACTTCCGCCAGGGCTCGGCCAGTTACGAGCAGGTGGTTTTCTGGGCCTACACCTGGCGCAACGCGCTCACGTTTCTCATCCCCGACCTCTGGGGCAATCCAAGCCACACCGCTTACTTCGACCTGCTCACCGGTCAGCGAATGGTGGCAACCACCAACTTCCTGGGTGAGCCGATCCAGTTCATCATGGCGGCCGGCGTCAAGAACTACGTCGAGGCAGGCGCCTATCTGGGTCTACTGCCGCTGCTCCTGGCCGTCGTGGCTGCCGTGCGACGGCGCGATCGCCACACCTGGCCCTTTGTGGTCCTGGCCCTGGGCTCTCTGATGTTCACCTTCGGCACGCCGCTCTACAAGGTGCTGTTCTTCTTCGTTCCGGGCTGGAACCAGCTGCACACGCCCTTCCGCTGGGTGTTCCCCTACACCTTCAGCGCCTGCGTTCTGGCCGGTCTGGGTGCCGGCTGGTTGGCCCAGAACGCCGGCCGTCTAGCTGGCGAACTAAAGAGCCACAGCGCCTGGCGCTGGTTCTGGCGGTTCCTGACCTGGGGCAGCCTCGCCGCCGGGACCCTGGGCTTGGTGGCGCTGGCGGCAAGCTTGCTCTTCCGGACGCAGGCAGCTGCCCTGGCCGGCAGACTTCTGGGCCGCTCCGGACTGCTGCAGGCCGGCTTCGCCAGTGGGGCGATGCTTTTCTCCTACGAGTTCCGGGGCCTGTCGATCTTCGCCGGCACGCTGCTGCTCAGCGGACTGGTTTTCCTGCTGGCTGCGCGCCGGGTGCGTCTGCCACGAGTCCTGGCTGGCCTGGCTGCCTGGCAGCCGTTGGCGGTGGGCGTGGTGACGCTGGAACTCTTCCTCTGGGGCCAGGGCTTCAACCCGGCCACGGAACCGCGCCTGCTGGCCTTCACTCCCCCGGCAATCGAATTCCTCCAGGCCGACCATGAGCTCTATCGTATCACCGGCTACGGCGACGACAGCCTGCAGCCAAACGCGCCGATGCTCTACGGCATCGCCGACGTGCGCGGCTATGATTCGATCATTCCCAAGCAGTACACCGACTTCATGGGCTTGATCGAAGAACAGGGGATGCTGCACTACAACCGCGTGGGCAGGCTGTTCCATGATTCGTCGCTGGACTCGCCGTTGCTGGACTTGCTGAACGTGAAGTACGTGGCCACCACCCAGAAGATAGAGCGGCCCGGCTACCGCCTCGTCTACGATGGCGAGCTGCGGCTCTACCTGAACGAGAACTACCTGCCGCGGGCCTTCTTCGTCAACGCCGCTGAGGTGTTGCCCGGGCCGGACGCGGTGGCGGCGGCACTGCGGCGCCCGGATTTTGACCCTCGCAGTCTGGTGCTGCTGGAAGGAGAGCCGAGCGGGGTCGCCGCCGCGCCGTCCGCGGTCGCCTTCGCGCCCACCACGGTCAAAGTGAACGAGTATCTGCCCACCCGGGTGGTGGTCGACGTTTCCGCGGAGATGAGCGGCTACCTGGTGCTGGCCGACAGCTACTTCCCCGGTTGGAAGGCCACGGTCAACGGCGAGCCCGCTCGGATTCTGCGCGCCGACTACAACTTCCGCGCGCTATCTCTGCCGCCTGGCAGGCACGAGGTCGTGTTCACCTACCGGCCGGATTCGGTGATCACCGGCGGCGTCCTCAGCCTGGCGGCCGGGATGGCGCTGCTGCTTGGCTTGGCTTACACCGTCTGGCGTCGCCTCTACGGAGACGAGGCCGATCACTTGGGGGTGCAGCGGGTAGCCAAGAATAGCCTGACGCCGATGATTGCCTCCTTCGCCAACAAGGCGGTCGATTTCGCCTTCGCCATGTACGTGTTGCGCGTGTTGCAGCCGGAGGGCCAGGGCAAGTACGCCTTCGCCATCGCCGTCGCCAGCATGTTGGAAGTGATCACCAGTTTCGGCCTCAGCACCCTACTGACGCGCGAGGTGGCCAAAGACCGTGCGCGGGGCAACTCGTACCTAAACAACACTGCCGTCCTGCGCTTGCTGCTCTGGCTGGCCTCCCTACCCCTGCTGGGACTCTTCCTGCTCGTATGGCGAGCTGTCTATAACCTGGGTGACGACACAACCCTGGCCACCATACTACTCGTTCTGGCCCTGGCCCCCAGCCACCTCTCGGCTTCGTTCAGCGCCGTCTTTCTGGCCCACGAGCGCATGGAGTACCCGGCGGCGATCAGCGTGCTCACGACCTTGTTCCGCATCGTTTTCGGCTTGGCGGCACTGGTGTCTGGCTGGGGCATCGTCGGTCTGGCCGGAGCCGCGGTCTTGACGAACTTCTGCACCCTGGCGATTTTCGCCTACGCCACCCTGCGCCTGCTCTTCCGTCCCCAGCCGCAGTTCGGCGGCCGCAGCGCTTTCTCGATGCTGCGCACTTCGTTCTCCCTAATGATCAACCAACTGCTGGCGATCGCGTTCTTCAGGGTCGACGTGTTTCTGCTGCAGCCCACCGGTATGGCCGCTGTCGGCTGGTACAGCACCGCCTACATGTTCATCAACGGTTTGAACATAATCCCGGCGACCTTCACCTTCGCGATCTTTCCCTTGCTCTCGCGGTACGCAGCCGCGTCGACGGACGCGCTCTACCGTTCCTATTGCCTTGCCATCAAGTACCTGCTGCTGGCGGCCTTCCCGATTGCGGTGGGAACGATTCTCCTGGCTGACGACATAATTCTCTTCTTCGGCGGGCCGGGCTACCTGCCGCACGCCGCCATCGCGTTGCAGATTCTCATCTGCTTCCTGCCGTTCGGTTACATTAACTCGGTGACTCAGTACCTGCTGATTGCCCTCAACGAACAGCGCTTTATCAGCTACAGTTTCCTCATCGCCGTGCCTTTCAACATAGTCGCCAACCTGCTTCTCATCCCCGTCATGGGCTACCGGGGCGCCGCGCTGGTGACGATCTTGTCGGAAGTGGTGCTCCTGGTGCCGTTTCTCTATTGCGTTCGCCGCCATATTCCGCTGCCGCCGCTGGCCAGCCTCGCGCTCCGGCCCTTGCTGGCTGCCTTGGCGATGGGTGGTGCCGTCTACCTGCTGCGCGAGTACAACCCTCTCCTCGCCGTGCCGGCGGGTGCCATCGTCTACGTGGTGGCGTTGCTGGTGCTCGGCACGTTTGACGCCGAGGACCGGCGTCTGCTGGCCCAGCTGCTGGGTGGCGGCGCCGTCGCGGCTCGCCCGGTCGAGGCCTGAGGCTGGCCTCGACACCCCGTGCTATAATCGCCCCGAGATGATCCCAAACGGTGCCCTTTCCGGCGGCTCCGTCCGCTTTGCCGCCTTGGCTGCTAGGGCCTACGAATACCTCTGCGCCGTCGAGGGCCGGGCCGGGCAGAGTGACCTCGTGAGGGAACTCTTTGGCCCCGCCGCGAAGGGTCCGTTCTGGACCAAGCTTCTGGGCAATGTGCTGGCGGGCGACGCGCGCTTCCAGCGAGCGCCGGGGGGGGAGTGGTTCCTGCCGGGCTGGGAGGTACCGGTGGTTCCCCTGGCGGAAGCGCGCTTTGTCGTTCTAGACGTCGAGACGACGGGTGCCCGGCCGGGGCGGCAGCGGATCTTTGACTTGGCGGCCCTGCGCCTGGCCGGCGACGCAGTGGAAAGCGCCTTCGCCGCCACTCTGAACCCGGGCGGGCGTTTTCCGAGTTACCTTTCTGATCTGACCGGCTACGGTGGGGAGCAGTTGGCGGAGGCGCCCGCTTTCCAGCAGGTGGCGGCTGACCTCCTGGATTTCCTGGGGGACGCAGTCCTAGTCGGCCACGGGCTTGCTCGTGGCCTGGCCCACCTGAATAGCGAGCTGGGCGCCTGCGGTTTGCCGCCACTAGCCAACCGAGTGCTCGATACGCTCGACCTCGCCCAGCGCTATCTGCCGAAACACGGCAAGCCAACCCTGGACCATCTGGCCCGCCGCTTCGCTTTGCCCGTCGGGCGGCGCCATCGCGCCTTGCCTGATGCCTACCTGGTGGCGGGCGTCTTCGCGCGTTTGCTGGCGCTGGCGCGGTCAGCCGGTGTAGACGCGCTCGCCGACCTGCCGTTGGCCGGTCCCGCACAACCGGGCGCGCCGCTGCTGCTGGATCGCTCGGCATTGGAGGACGTGCCCACCGGCCCGGGTGTGTACCTCCTGCAGGGTGACGCTGGTCAGGTCCTCTACGTGGGCAAGGCCGCCAATCTGCGTTCACGCCTGGCCAGTTACTTTGCCAGCGCGCCAGAGTACCCGCGGCGAATGGAGGGTTTGTTGGAGTCAGTCGCCGACTGCCAAACGGTCGAACTGGGCTCGGAGCTTGAGGCGCTTCTGGAGGAGGCTCGGCTCATCGCCCAACATCGGCCTCGCTTCAACGTCCAGCTGCGGAGCCGGGAGGGCGCGCTCTTTCTGCGGCTGGACCTCGCGGCGACCTTTCCCCGCTTGACGGAGAGCCTGGCGCCTGCCCCAGACGGCGCTCGCTACTATGGTCCTTTCGCCAGCGAGAAGGACTTGCGGCACTATCGTCGGTTGCTGGAGGGGCTGTTTCCGCTTGCCAGCTGTCGGCGTGACCTCGAACCCCGGGCCAAGGGACGGAGGCGCACCAAACCCTGCGCCAAATTGGCCGCCGGGCGCTGCCTGGGCCCTTGCGTGCGGCCGTTGGGCGTGGGCCTGTACTGGGCCTTGGTGGAGGAGATGGTGCAGTTCCTCGCGGGTGACTCCCGCCTCTCGGAGGCGCGAGTGAGAGGTGAGATCGCCGACCGCCGGGAGCGGGGTGATCGCAAGGGAATGGAGCGGTTGCGCCGGCTCTTGCTCGCCGCTCAGCAGGTTGAGCCGCCCGGCCAGACAGCGGAGAGTCCGCCAGCCAATCTGGCCGTGGCCCAGCCCGATGTCAATCCGGATAGCGTGGTGCTGTTCCTCCTCCGGCGCGGTTGCTATGCCGGTCGCCTGGCCGTTGCACCGGCGGAGGAAGTAGCGACGCTGGCCGAGCGCCTGCGTGCCACGGCGCCGCTGGCGGACGACGATGCGGGCAGAGCGGCCATCCTCCGGCGCTGGCTGGCGAGGAACCCGGAGGCCGCGCTGCCCCTGCCGGAGGGTGAGGCGGGCTGGTTGGCGGCGGCAGAGCGAATTTGTGCCGCCGCGGCTGAGCTAGTTGACTACGGCTCGGCGCCCGGGCGTTCTGTCGACTGGGCGGAAGAGGATATGGAGGAGGAGAATGACTGAGCTGCGCATTAGCCGCGCCCACTGGATGGATCGTTTTCGCACGGACTACAGACCGGTGGCGGAAGTGGAGTGTGGAACCCCCATCGTCTTCGAGACTAACCCCAGCAGTCGCCTGGCCACAGGGCCGCTTTTCGTCAAAGGCGCTGAGCCGGGCGACGCCCTGGCTGTGACTTTCCGGCGGGTGGAGGTGGTGGGCGACGAGGGCGTGATGTGGGCCATCCCCGGTCGAGGCGTCTTCGGTTCCCGGGTCGAGCGCCTGGTCAACCGTGTTGTGCCCATTCAGGACGGGCTGGCGGTCTTCGACGACCGGGTGCGCATCCCCGTGCGGCCAATGGTCGGCGTCGTGGGGGTGGCCCCGCGGGCCAGTGGCTGGCCCGAGTGGGAGCCCTTGGCCTCGGTGGTGGGCCGCGCGCCCCTGCCCGGCGAGTCATTCTGCGCCTGGCCCGGCTCGCACGGCGGCAATCTCGATTGCCGGGAGGTCGTGGCGGGGGCGACGCTCTATCTGCCTGTGGCTGCCCCCGGCGCCGGTCTGGGCATCGGTGACGTGCACGCCGCCATGGGCGACGGCGAGCTGATGCTGTCCGGGGTGGAGGTGCAGGGCGAGGTGGAGGTCATCCTCTCTCTGCGCAAGGGCAGGGCGCCGCGCGCTCCCCTGGTTGAGAACTCAACTCACCTGATGGCATTGGGCACGGACAAGACCCTGGAAGCGGCGGCCCAGGCGGCGATCGAGCACATGGCTTCCCTCGTGCAGGCGGCGCTCGGCCTGGACCTCGTCGAGACGGGCATGCTCCTCAGCGCCGTGGGCGATCTTGCCATCTGCCAACTGGTCAATGCCTACCCGACGGTGCGCCTGTCGGTGGAGAAGCGCTTCGTTCTCGGTCTGTCCGTCTAGGTGGGTGCCGGCTGACCACGCCGGGCGCCCGGGGCTGGCCGGGCAATTCACAGCCATTGGGACCAACAACCCCCGGAGCCTTGGCTCCGGGGGTTGTTGGGTAGGATAGGAGAGGGAGGAGAAGAGTTCACTCGCGATAGCGTATGAAGATCAGGGTCGAGTTGTGGCCGCCGAAGCCTAGCGAGTTGGTGAGCGCGACTTCGACCTCTGCCTGCCTGGCGACGTTGGGCACGTAGTCCAGGTCGCAGGCCGGGTCAGGGTGCTCGTAGTTGATCGTCGGCGGGATAATGCCCGTCTCGATGGCCTTGATGCAGACTATGGCCTCCATCGCCCCAGCGGCGCCCAGCATATGGCCGTGCATCGACTTGCTGGAACTGATGGCTACTTTGTAGGCGTGCGCGTCGAAGACGGTCTTGATGGCATCGGTTTCGGCGCGGTCGTTGAGCGGCGTGGACGTGCCGTGGGCGTTGATGTAGTCCACCTGCTCCGGCGCCAACCCCGCCTTGCGCAGGGCCATGCGCATCGAGCGCACGGCGCCCTCCCCACCCTCCGGCGGTGCCGTGATATGGTACGCGTCGGCGGTTGATCCGTAGCCCACCAGCTCGCAGTAGATGTGCGCCCCACGCGCCAGGGCATGCTCCAGAGTCTCCAGTACCAGCACCGCGCCGCCCTCGGCAGCCACGAAGCCGTCGCGTTCCGCGTCGAAAGGACGCGAGGCTCGCGTGGGCTCGTCGTTGCGTACCGAAAGCGCCTGGGCCTGGGAGAAAGCGACTATGCCGATGGGAATGATTGGCGCCTCGCTGCCGCCCGCCAGCATCACGTCGGCGTCGCCACGCTTGATGATCTCCGCCGCTTCGCCCACCGAGTGAGAGCTGGTGGCGCAGGCTGAGACCACCGAGATGTTCGGACCCTTGGCGCCGGTGGCGATCGAGACCTGCCCGGCAGCCATATTGAGAATCATCATGGGCACCAGGAATGGGCTCACCCGCCTGGGCCCCTTCAGCTCCATAACCTTGACCTGTTCGACTATTGTACTGATGCCGCCAATGCCTGAACCGATGGCGACGCCGACCGCCTCCGCGTTGTTGCCTCGAATGTTGAGGCCGGCGTCCCGCACGGCCGCGTTGGCCGCCACAACGGCGAAGTGGGTGAAGCGGTCCATGCGGCGGGCCTCTTTGGGCTCCAAGTAGTCGGTGGCTTTGAAGCCCTTGGCTTCACCCGCGATCCGCACCTCCAGCCCCGAGGCATCGAAGGCGGTGATAGGCCCTATGCCGGAGCGCCCGTCCACCAACCCCTGCCAGGTGCTGGCCACGTCATTGCCGAGAGGGGTCACCGCCCCGAGGCCCGTGACCACAACCCGTCGCTGCATGCCGATCCTCCCTTGGTCGCAGAACTGCCCAGCTTATTTACAAACACCTACCGAGACCCAACGATACGCCCCCACGCCTGCGCGTGCGATATACTTACTGCATCGGCCGTCGCCTGTGTGCCTACTTGCCCAAAGGTCGCTTTTGATGTTAGAATCCTATTCGGATCACGGGCCGATGGCAAGAGGGGTATGAGAGTATCATTCGTAATGCTGGGTCATATGGCCTATGGCGGCCTGGCCCAACACTCGGCAATCCTGGTCAAGCAGCTGCGTGAACTGGGTTGCGAAGTGCTTCCTTTGGTCGGACTGGCTCCCCCGCACAACGACGAAGTATCCTTGAACGAACTGGACTACACTTTCGACGCCTTCAATGTAGCCGACTACGTATTGCGCGACAAGCCAGCGCTGGTGCGTTGGCTAATCGGCTGGTATGCCAGGCACCAGGTCGCTAACGGCCGCCCGCAGAAGGTCAAGTCCAATCAGGCACCGGCGTTCGACATTGATTACAAGCGCCTCTTCGAGGAGCTTATGTTCAATCCGGACGATAGTGACCTGCAGAAGATCGACAAGAAGCGTCGGGATTTCCGGCCGGATGTGGACTACGTCTGCGAATTGACGGTGTCCGGGTACTTCAGCCTATTCACCAATCTGAGCGTGCCCCTGGTGGTAGCCGCGCAAGGCTACGAGATCTCGCAGCGCCAGGGCATCGACGTCATCTCGGTCATCCGGCGGAACGAGCGGCTGATCGACACGGTCGTCTCTGGTTCGCACACCAACGTCGAGGAGAACATCGCCCGCGATCTACCGTTTCTCCTGTCTCGTACCAAAGTGGTTCACTACGGCATCGTCGACGACGAGACGTTCGACATGCCCCCCGAGCAAGCCATGGAGAGAACCGAGCGCTTCGTGCGGCCGAGCGACGAGTACGTGATCATGGCCCTCAGTCGCATCGATGTGGAGAAGGGCACCGACCTCGCGCTTCACGCCCTGCGAATCTTGCTCAACCAGGGAGTGAACGCTCGTTTGCGCCTGGTGGGAGACACCGTCGCGGGCGGTCACTTCCGCCAGACGATTGAAGAGAAGATCGCCATGATGGACCTGGGCGAGAAGGTGGACTACGTCGGGTTCGTCGAGAGCAAGGCCGACAAGGTGGCGCTACTCAAGACGAGCGATGTTTTCCTGGCGCCATTCATCAAGTCGGAGCCGTTTGGCCTGGTCTACACGGAGGCAATGGCGGCGGGGCTGCCGATCATCGCGCCCGACCAGGGGGCAGGCAAGGAGATCATTACCTGGGATGGCCGACGGGCCGGTCTGGTCTATCGCAGCCAGGACACCGGCCAGATGGCAGACGCGATCAAGTATCTCATGGACAACCCGGAAGAGGCGCGGGCGATGGGTCGCGACGCTCGCCAGCTGGTAGCGCAGCATTTCAACGCCCGCCAGATGGCCCAGGGTTTCTATGATGTCTTCTCCGAGGCCATCGACCGCCGGCGCATCGGGTCGCGTTCGTACCATTACCCGCGCTCCCAGGACAACCTGACCACGGCTGCCAGACGCCACTAGTGGCAGTGACCCTCCCGTGCTTTCGGCGGACCCCTTCCTCGCGGGGTCCGCTTCGCTTTCGGCGTGGGCGGCTAGCAAGACACACGTGGTAGAATGGGGAAAAGCGCTGTCCCGGTCGCGATGCCGCGGCTGCCGCAGGGGCTAGCCGGCGCTGCCGACCATTGTCGGGGAAGGAGCTGAGCAGTGAACGAGAGCAAGAGCGGTTATTTCACGCTGGTGCTACATAGCCACCTACCTTACGTGCGCCTGGCAGGGCGCTGGCCACATGGTGAGGAGATGGTGCACGAGGCGCTGGCGGAGACCTATATCCCACTGCTCAATGCGCTCTATGACCTGAAGGCCGAGGGCGTGGAGCCGCGCTTGACCATCGGTTTGACCCCCATCCTCCTGGAGCAGATCTCGGATGCCGCCCTGCTCGAGCATTTCGACCTCTATCTGGCGGAACGCGCCGAACTGGCACGGGAGGATGTGGAGCGCCATGCCGAAGGCCAGCTGCACGAACTGGCCATCTTCTACTTCGATTGGTATGCCGAGATCGGCCGTAGTTTCGAGGAGCGCTACAAGCGCGACCTGGTTGGCGCCTTTCGTCGCTTGCAGGACGAGGGCAACCTCGATATTATCACGAGCGCCGCTACCCATGCCTACCTACCGCTGCTGGCCCGCGATTCCAGCATCTACGCCGAGGTCAAGACGGGCGTCGAGTCCTATATCCGTCGCTTCGGCCGGGCGCCACGCGGCATTTGGCTGCCCGAATGTGGCTATCGCCCCGCTTACCTGCTCGAGGACGGCAAGTCGTACGTTAAACCGGGCATCGAGGAGTATCTCGCCGAACTCAACCTCCTCTACTTCTTCACCGATACGCACGTCATCGAGGGCAGCGAGTTGATCGGCAAGGCCGCGGGCGATGCGCTCGGCCCCTACGGCGCTATTCCGATCCGCAAGGTGCCCACGCGCCCCGACGTCCGCCCGGCAGCGGAGCAGCGCACGACGATGCGTCCGTATTACGTGCGGGCCAGCAAGGTTGCCATCTACGGTCGCGACTCTCGCACCGGCCTGCAGGTTTGGTCGGCCGCCCACGGCTATCCCGGTGATTTCGTCTACCGGGAGTTTCACCGCAAGGACGACCACTCAGGCCTGCAGTACTGGAAGATCACCGGCTCTGGAGTCGGCCTCGGTCAGAAGGAGTTGTACGATCCCCGGCCGGCCTTCGAGAGGGCGAAGGACCACGCCAAACACTTCGCCTGGTTGGTTCACGAGCGAGTGCGAGAGCACGCAGCGCAGAGCGACGTACCGGGAGTCGTAATCTCCGCCTATGACACCGAGCTATTTGGCCATTGGTGGTTCGAGGGTGTGGCCTGGTTGAAGGAGGTTCTGCGCGAACTCTCGCGTTCCGAGGAGGTAGGGCTAGTCACGGCCGACGACTACTTGCGCGACTTCCCGCCGGACGAAATCCTGGCGATTCCCGAGTCTTCTTGGGGCGCTGGGGGCGGCCACTGGACCTGGCTCAATCCCGAGACGGACTGGATGTGGCCGCACGTTCACGCCGCCGAGCGACAGATGGAGAAGCTGGTCGCCGCCTTCCCGGATGCCCAAGGGGAAGAAAGGGAGCTGCTGAACCAGACCGCGCGCGAGGCATTGCTTCTGGAATCCAGCGACTGGCCCTTCCTGATCAGCACCGGCCAGGCCAAAGAGTACGCCAGCGGCCGCTTCCAACAGCACGTGGCCCGTTTCAACCGTCTCTCCCAGATGGCCCTGACTGGCGACGTGCGGAACCAGAGCCGGCGCTTCCTGAGCATGCTGGAGGAGCTGGACAACCCGTTCCCCAGCGTCGACTACCGCAACTTCGCTTCTCGCGAACCCGGCAACTAGCATACCAGTCGGGTGCAATGGGCATGCCAACGACGCCGGAGCAGATGGCCAAAGCTATCGCCGCCCTTCTTGTCGGCCCGCTCGCCTACTTCAGCTCGGGCAGGAATAGCACCTTGCCGCCGACGCGGTCGCGAGCGGCCCGGAAGCCCTCGTCGTACTTCTCCAGCGGGAAGCGGTGGGTGATGACTTTCTTCGGATCGATCTTGCCGGACTCGATCAACGCCGTCACCTGGTACCACGTCTCGTACATCGTCCGCCCGGTGACGCCGGAGACCTTGAGTTCTTTGTAGATCAGGTCGTTGGCGAAATCGTTGAAGACTATCGGGTTGTTGGGCAGGCCGATGAACGTCACCCGGCCGGCTTTGCGCGCCATCTTGAGGGCGCTCTCCATCACCGCCGGCACGCCGGTCACTTCCAGGACCACGTCGGCACCGTAGCCGCCGGTCTCCTTCCTGACCTCGGCGACCACGTCGTCCCGCTTCGGATTGTAGAGGTGGGTGGCGCCCAGACCTTTGGCCATCTCCAGGCGCACGTCCTCCATGTCGGAGACCATGACCTTCTTGGCGCCGCAGGCCGCAGCGGTCGCCGCCGCCAGGGCGCCGATCGGGCCCGAGCCCAGGACGGCGACGTTCATCGCGTGCAGCGAGCCCAGTAAGGCGCCGTGCACACCCACGCCCATCGGCTCCAATAGGGCGCCGACTTCGGGGTCAAAACCCTTGGGTAGCTTCCAGGCGCAAACCGACGGCAACGACGTGTAATCGGCGAACACGCCCGGGGTGTGGATGCCAAGGATCAGCATGTTCTGGCAGATGTGGGGCTGCCCGGTCGTGCACAGCAGACACTTGCCACAGGGGATGTGGGTCTCACCGGCCACCATGTCGCCCACCTGGATGTTCTCCACCTGGGCGCCGGCTTCCACGACCTCGCCGCAAAACTCGTGGCCAATCGGCGTGGGCGGCTTGACGCGCGACTGCGCGTAGGGGGTCCACTCGTAAATGTGCGAGTCCGTGCCGCAAATCGCCGCCGCCTTGACTTTGATCAGGAGGTCCTTCGGCCCGATCTGGGGAATGGGCCAATCCGTCGCCAGCGCCGCCCCCGCGGCGGCCGTGGGCTTGATGATCGCGCGCATCGTGCCTTTCACTGTTGCCTTGCCTCCTCAGATGTTTCTGTCTTCATCCTACCAGGTGCCCGCCCTTAGATGGGCGGGGTCGCCAAATGTCTATTCCTCCGCCAGTGCCCGGCCGAGCTCCCTCAGTCGCTCTTTCACCGCGGGGTTGGCCAGCGTCCTCGGGTAGCGGCCGCCCAAGACTCGGGCGACTTCGCTCGCCGAACGAAAGCGCAGCTCGCGGTAGGCCTGCTCGGAGTAGAAGGCCGAGTGGGGAGTGACGATTACGTTCGGCATAGCCAGGAGCGGGTTGCCGGGATCCGGCGGCTCCGTTTCCAGAACGTCCAGAGCCGCGCCGGCGATCTGCCCCTCGCGCAGCGCTCCAATCAGAGCCGTCTCGTCCACAACGGCGCCCCGTGCCGTGTTGATCAGATAGGCCGTGGGTTTCATCTGAGCGAATTCGGCGCGCCCTATTAGATGGCGCGTTTCAGGCGTGAGGGGGCAATTTATGGAGACGTAGTCCGAAGAAGCCAGCAGCGCCGGCAGCGCTAGCAGCTCGGCTCCGGCGTGCCGGGCCGTTTCGGCGTCGAGATACGGGTCATTGGCTACTACGCTAAAGCCCACCCCTCGGCACAGGCGGGAGAGACGCTGCCCGATGCGGCCGAAGCCGACGATGCCTACCGTCTGTCCCTCGAGACGGACCAGCGGCCGTGCCGTCGCCACGGCCTGCCAACTCGCGCCGTGCACGGCGCGGTCGAGCTGCACGACCTTCCGCCCGCAGGCCAGAATCAAGGCCAGGGCGTGGTTAGATACCTCAGGAACGCAGTAGTCGGGAACGTTGGCTACGCAGACGCCGTGAGCCGTGGCCGCTTCGAGATCTATGGGGTCGAGACCTATGCCTATGCGGACGACGACTCGCAACCGGGGAAGATGGGAGAAAGCGAGCTGTCCCGTGTGGGCGTAGATGACCAGCAGCCCGTCCGCGTCGGCGAGGTTGTCGGCAACCTCTCGTTCGCTGCGATACGGTACCATGACCAGCTCGGCGTCGATGGCGTCCAGCACGGAGCGCTCAATCTCGCCGCCTTCGAGCCCGCCATCCGTCATGTACACCTTGAAGGCCATTGCCCGACCAATATACCAGAAGGCGGCCTGCCCGTCAACGCGGCCCCAGGTCCGAGCCGCTAGAGATCCCGGGCGAGGAGACAAGCTAAGTGTCAACCGTATTTAGCGTGACCTGTCGAGGATACTTGACAACGTGGCACTCAAGATGCTATAGAAATTGTGTCCGCGCTGGTAGGGCGGGGTAGGCCTCTCGGCCCAGGCTAACACCTGGCGTTCGGGTGGTCCCACGGAAAGGAGTCACGATGACTCGAACCGATTTGCATCAAGAGCAGGAAGATAGCGCTATGGCCGTAACGCAAGCCGAGACTACGGTTCTGCCGGTCATCCCGCTGCGCGACACAGTGGTCTTTCCAAATATGGCGGTGCCATTGCGCATCGGCCGCCAGCAGTCGCGGGCTGCTTTGGACGCGGCCCTTGCCGGCAACCGCCAGGTTGTGCTCATAGCGGAGAAAGATAGCCAGGGCCAGGATGTCAAGACGGAGTCCCTCTTTGCCGTCGGCACGCTGGCGGAGGTAGGGCAGATCTGGCGGATGCCCGATGGCGACGTGCAGGCCGTCTTGCACGGCACGGCACGGGCCAGGGTGGTCGAGTTCACCCAGCAGGAACCCTACCTGGAGGCGCGCGTTGAGGCAGTGAGCGAGGCCGCGCCTTCTTCCATCGAAGTCGAGGCCCTGATGCGCACCGTCCTCTCTCAGTTCGAGACCTACGTTGCGCTGGGCAAGTCGCTGCCGCAGGAAGCAGTGCCGGCCGCCCGCAATATCGACGAACCGGGCAGGTTGGCGGATGCCATCGCCTTCTCGCCCGATTTCACCTTCGAGCAGCGAGAGGAGCTGCTGGAGACCTTCGACCCGCTCGAGCGCCTGCGGCGGATTGCCCTCTGGCTGGGCAAGCAAGTAGAGCTGCTGGAAATTGGCTCCCGCATTCAGTCCGAAGTGCAGCGGGGCGTCGAGAAAAGCCAGCGCGAATACTACCTGCGCGAGCAGCTCAAGGCGATCCAGCGCGAGCTGGGCGAGGGCGACCCCGAAGCGGCGGTCGTTAGCCAACTGCGGGAGAAGGTTGAAGGGGCCGGCATGCCGGACGACGTCAAGGAGCGGACGCTGCGTGAGGTCGAGCGGCTAGCTCAGCTGCCCGCGGCTTCGCCGGAGGTGGCCGTCATCCGCAACTACGTCGATTGGCTGCTGGCTTTGCCCTGGTCCAACCTGACGCCGGACAACATCGATCTCAAAGAAGCGGCCCGGGTCTTGGACGAGGACCACTACGGTCTGCGCACGGTCAAGGAACGCATCCTGGAGTACATGGCGGTGCGTAAATTGGCGGGCGAGAAGATGCGCAGCCCGATTCTTTGCTTCGTCGGCCCTCCGGGCGTGGGCAAGACGAGTCTCGGGCGCTCCATCGCCCGGGCGCTGGGCCGCAAGTTCGTACGTATGTCGCTGGGCGGAATACGCGACGAGGCCGAGATTCGTGGCCACCGCCGCACCTACGTTGGCGCCCTGCCCGGGCGGGTCGTCCAGGGTATGCGCAACGCGGGCACTCGTAACCCGGTCTTCATGCTCGACGAGATAGACAAGGTGGGCGCCGATTTTCGGGGCGACCCCACCGCGGCGCTTCTGGAAGTGCTAGACCCGGAGCAGAACTTCTCCTTCAGCGACCACTACCTGGAGGTTCCGTTCGACCTGTCGAAAGTGATCTTCATCACCACGGCAAACGTGCTCGACACGATCCCGCCGGCTCTGCGCGACCGTATGGAAGTCATCGCTATCCCCGGCTACACCGAGGAAGAGAAGGTACGCATCGCCAAGGGCTTCCTGTTGCCCAGGCAACTGACGGCCCACGGACTCTCCGCCGAGCAGCTGCGCCTCACGGACGGCAGCCTGCATAAGATCGTGCGTGAGTATACCAAGGAGGCTGGCGTACGCAATGTGGAGCGCGAAGTGGCGGCCATCGCCCGCAAAGTCGCCCGTCAGATAGCGGACGGCTCTGCCAAGAGCAAGGTGGTGCGGGAGAAAGACGTGGAGTCGTACCTCGGCCCCAGCCGTTTCGCCTTCGGTGCCGCTGAGGAAAGGGACGAGGTTGGCGTGGCTACCGGCGTGGCCTGGACGCCCGTGGGCGGAGACTTGATCACCGTCGAGGTGACGACGATGGAGGGCAAGCCCGACCTGATTCTCACCGGCCAGTTGGGCGAGGTGATGCGGGAGTCGGCCAGGGCAGCGCTCAGCTATACCCGCTCTCGCGCCGCGCAGCTGGGCATTCCGAGCGGTTTCTTCGAGAACCACGCTATCCACGTGCACGTGCCCGCGGGCGCCGTGCCGAAGGACGGTCCGTCGGCCGGCATCACGATGGCGACCGCGCTCGTCTCGGCCCTGACGGGACGGGCCGTGCGGCGAGACGTGGCTATGACGGGCGAGATCACCTTGCGGGGCAGGGTGCTGCCCATCGGCGGGCTCAAAGAGAAGATGCTGGCGGCTCAGTCCGCGGGCATCAAGACGTTCCTTATGCCCGGCCAGAATCGCAAGGACCTGGCGGAGATCCCAGCCCAGGTCAAGAAAGGCCTTGAAATCGTGCCCGTCGACCACGTCGAACAGGTGCTGGAGATAGCCCTGCTCGGTCGCTTCGGGCGCGGAGAGAAGGCCGCCTAGAGGTGAGGTAATGCCACCAGCCAGGGATTACTATGAGGTGCTCGGCGTGCCTCGCACCGCCAGCGAGAAGGATATCCGTCAGGCCTATCGCAAGCTAGCGCGCAAGTACCACCCCGACGTCAATCCGGGCAACAAGGCGGCTGAGGAGAAGTTTAAGGAGCTGCAGGAGGCCTACGACGTCCTCCTGGACAAGGACAAGCGCCAACTCTACGACCGCTATGGCCAGAACTGGAAATACGCCGGTAGAGCACCTTCTGGCGGACCCGGTCCGCAGCCGGGCGCGGGCGGCGCGGGAGGCACTCGCCCTCCGTTCACCAACCAAGAATACGAGTTCGACTTTGGCACGCAGGGTCAGGAAACGGCAGACGTCGGTTCCATCTTCGAACGGCTCTTCGGGCGGGGCAGCCAATCGGCTCGCCGGCCGCGCCGCGGCCAGGACATCGAGGAGCAGACCGAAGTGACCCTGGAGGAGGCCTACCACGGCACCTCCCGGCTGGTCCAGCTCGAGGCGACCGACCCGTGTCCCACCTGCGGGGGTACGGGCGTGGTCAACCGGGGACCCTGCCCCACATGTGGCGGCCTGGGCACGATTCGGCGCACCAAGCGCTTGGAGGTGAAGGTGCCGGCAGGCGTGGCCGACGGCTCACGCGTGCGCGTCGCGGGCGAGGGCGGTGCCGGGGTCGCCGGGGCGCCCAGGGGCGACCTATTCCTGGTGATCAAGGTGCAGCCGCACCCGCTCTACGAACGCAAAGGGGACGACCTGTACAGCGACCTTTCCATTCCGCTTACGGTCGCCGTCCTGGGCGGCGAGGTTGGAGTCCCCACGTTGAAGGGCAAAGTCTCGCTGCGGGTGCCGCCGGAAACGCAGAATGGGCGGGCTTTCCGCCTCGCCGGGCGGGGCATGCCGCACTTGCAGGGCGGAGGCTTCGGCGACCTTTACGCGAAGGTGCGGGTGGTTCTGCCGACCAGCCTGTCGCCGCAGGAGCGAGAGATCTTCGAGGAGCTGCGGCGCCTGCGACCTGTGGCATAGGAGGAGGACTATGGCAGCGATGGACGATGGCGAGCCCATCTACATCATTAGCATAGCGGCTCGCATAGTCAACATGCACCCGCAGACCTTGCGCTACTACGAGCGCGCGGGGCTGATAGAGCCCTCGCGCACGCGCGGCAAGATCAGACTCTATTCCCAGCGCGACATAGAGCGGCTGCAGCTGATCCAGCGCTTGGTCAACGACCTAGGTGTGAATCTTGCTGGGGTCGAGGTCATTATGAACCTGACCGAGCGACTGGCAGACGGGGAGCGCAAGTTGCAGGAGATGAGAAGGCGCTGCGAGGCGGCGGAGCGAAGGTGCGCCGAGCTGAGCGACGCTTCCTGACGCCGGCGCTTCTGTTCGAAGACGAGGAATATCGCGAGGATTTGACTATGGCAACACCACAGAGGCGATACGAAGATAAGCAGTCGCTAGGCGACGATCTGGTCGGCGAGGACCTCGCCGAGCTCAACAGACAGTTGGAGGAAACGAACAAGAGGAACGAAGAGTATTTGGCCCTCGCCCAGCGCGTGCAAGCGGACTTTCTGAACTACAAGCGACGAGTGGAGCAGGAAAGGGAGGAGCAGGCTCGCCAGGCGCAGGCGCGTTTGGCGCTCAGTCTTCTGCCGGTGCTGGACGACCTGGAGAGGGCGATGGACTCGGTGCGGGCGGACCTGGCGGGTCTGCACTGGGTGCAAGGCATAGTACAGATCAATCGCAAGTTGCACAATGTGCTGGAATCCGAAGGACTGGAGAGAATCGACGCGGTCGGCCAGGATTTTGATCCCCGCCTGCACGAGGCGGTCGTCCATGCGGAATCCAGTCCGCAGCAGGCCGGCAAGGTTCTGGCCGTCCTTCAGAATGGGTACAAGCTGAACGGCAAGGTGATCCGGCCGGCGATGGTCAAGGTGGGCAGGGGCTCTCCAGCTCACCGCGCTCCCAGGGGAGAGCAGAAACACGGGGCTACTTTCTTGGAGGAGGACAAGAATGCCTAAGGTACTAGGAATCGACCTTGGCACGACTAACTCGGTCACGGCGGTAATGGAGGCGGGCGAACCCGTCGTGGTCGAGAACGCTGAAGGTGGTCGCCTTACGCCGTCTGTTGTGGCTATGAACCCCAAGACTAACGAGCGTTACGTCGGTCAAATAGCCAGGCGCCAGGCCATTACCAACCCAGACAATACCGTCTTCTCGATCAAGCGCTTCATGGGCCGCAAGTTCCGCGACGAACACGTCCAGCAGGCCATGAAGCATATCCCCTACCGGGTCACCGAGGCGCCCAACGGGGACGTCCAGGTTTGGCTGGGTGGCCGGAGTTACTCGCCGCCTGAAGTCTCGGCCATGATCCTCCAGAAGATGAAGGCCGACGCCGAGGCCAAGTTGGGCGAGCGGATCACGCAGGCCGTCATCACGGTACCTGCCTACTTCAACGACTCGCAGCGCCAGGCCACCAAGGACGCCGGCAAGATCGCCGGCCTGGAAGTGCTACGGATCATCAACGAACCGACAGCGGCATCGCTGGCCTACGGCCTGGACAAGAAGAAAGACGAGACCATCGCCGTCTACGACCTCGGCGGTGGCACGTTCGATATCTCGATTCTGCGCCTGGGCGAGGGTGTCTTCGAGGTGATCTCGACCAACGGCGACACCTTCCTGGGCGGCGACGACTTTGACCAGCGCATCATCGAGTGGCTGGCGGAAGAGTTCAGACGCGACAGCGGCATCGACCTCCGGCAGGATCGCATGGCCCTGCAGCGCCTCAAGGAGGCCGCGGAGAAGGCCAAGATCGAGCTGTCGAGCACGATGCAGAGCGAGGTCAACCTGCCTTTCATCACTGCCGATGCCAGCGGCCCCAAGCACCTCAACATAACTCTCACCAGAGCCAAGCTGGAGCAGCTGGTCGGCGATCTAATCGAGAAGACCGAAGGCCCCGTGCGTCAGGCCTTGAAGGATGCCGGCCTCGAAGCCTCGCAGATCGACGAGGTGGTGTTGGTGGGTGGCCAGACCCGCATGCCGGCGGTTGTGGAGAAGGTCAAGCGGGTTTTCAATGGCAAGGAGCCTCACAAGGGTGTCAACCCGGACGAGGTTGTGGCGGTCGGCGCGGCGATCCAGGCCGGCGTGCTCAAGGGTGAGGTGCGCGACGTCCTACTGCTCGACGTCACCCCGCTCACGCTGGGCATCGAGACCCTGGGTGGCGTGATGACGCCGCTCATCCCCCGCAACACGACAATTCCGACGGCCAAGTCGGAGACTTTCACCACCGCTGCCGACAACCAGCCGAGCGTGGAGATCCACGTGCTGCAGGGCGAGCGGCCAATGGCGGCCGAGAATAAGAGCATCGGCCGCTTCATCCTCGACGGCATCCTGCCGGCGCCGCGGGGCATGCCGCAGATTGAGGTCACTTTCGATCTCGATGCCAACGGCATCCTCTCCGTCTCCGCTAAGGACCGGGGCACCGGCCGGCAGCAGAAGATGGTCGTCCAGCCCAGTTCCGGTCTCAACAAGGACGAGATTGAGCATCTGGTCAAGGAGGCCGAGGCTCACGCCGCTGAGGACAAGCGCCGCCGCGAGGAGATCGAGACCAAGAACCAGGCCGACAGCGCGGCCTACGGCGCGGAACGGATGCTGCGCGAGAACGCCGACAAGGTCCCCGAGGAACTGAAGACGGAGATCGAGGGCAAGATCGCGGCCTTGCGCTCGGCCATCCAGAACAACGATCCGAGCTATATCAAGCGCACCTTGGACGATCTGAACGCGTCGCTGCAGAAGGTTGGCCAGGCGGTCTACGGCCAGCAGTCCGGAACTGGGCCGCAGGGTGGCGGCCAGCCTGGCGGCGAGCAAGGCGGGCAGCAGGGCCCCGGCGGCCCAGAGGGCACGGTCGAGGGCGAGTTCCGAGAGGTCTAACCTCTCCAACCCTGCTAAAGGCGACTATGGCAGGGATCTGGCGCCGCATTCCGGCCGGTCCCTGCCATTGAGCGAATTCCTATCCCAGCAGGGTGTGCCCTGCTGGCTGTCCGCGTGTGATGGGGGGCGCGAGTCTAGCGTGAAGTGAGCGCACCTCCCTCTGACGCGGTGACTGTCTGTCGGCGCAGGGTCGGTGGCGAGCCGCCGTCCGAGCCTGCCCCGGCGAAAGCGAGGTGGCCATATGGACCCCAACCGCAATACTGAGAAGGCGAACGAAGCGGTTGTCGCCGCCCAGCGTTCGGCGGAAGAGTACAACCACAGCGAGATCGACGTCGAGCATCTGTTGGACGTATTGCTGCAGCAGCTGGAGGGGGTGGTGCCCCAGGTCGTGGAGCGGCTGGGCGCCGACCCTCGCCAGCTCGAGGCGCAACTGCGCCGCCACATCGAGCAGATGCCCAAGGTAACCGGCCTCTCGCCCCAGGGATATGCCTCCCAACGCCTAGCCAAGCTGTTCCGGACCGCCCGCGACGAAGCCCAGCGAATGAAGGACGAGTACGTCAGCACCGAGCACCTCCTCATCGCCGCCGCCGACGCCCAGGACCAGGGCTTCGCCGGCCGTCTTCTCCGCCAGCACGGCATCACCAGAGACCGGATTCTGCAGGCTCTCGCCGGCATCCGGGGCACGCAGCGTGTGACCGACCCGAATCCCGAGAACAAGTACCAGGCCTTGCAGCGCTACGGCCGTGATCTCACCGAGCTGGCCAGGAAGGGCAAACTGGACCCTGTGATCGGCCGCGATGAGGAGATCCGGCGCGTCATTCAAGTGCTCTCTCGTCGCACGAAGAACAACCCTGTGCTGATCGGTGAGCCGGGCGTGGGCAAGACGGCCGTAGTGGAGGGTCTGGCCCAGCGCATTGTGCGCGGCGACGTGCCGGAAGGACTGAAGGACCGGCGGGTGGTGGCGCTCGACCTGGGCGCGATGGTCGCCGGCAGCAAGTACCGGGGCGAGTTCGAGGAGCGCCTCAAGGCCGTCTTGAAGGAGATTCAAGAGTCCGAGGGCGAGATCATCCTCTTCATCGACGAACTGCATACGGTCGTCGGCGCGGGCGCGGCTGAAGGCGCCATGGATGCCAGCAATATGCTCAAGCCCATGCTCGCGCGCGGCGAGCTACACGCCATCGGCGCCACGACCCTCGACGAGTACTGCAAGCACATCGAGAAGGACGCGGCCCTGGAGCGTCGCTTCCAGCCAGTGCTGGTGGACGAGCCCACGGTTGAGGAGACCATCAGCATTCTGCGCGGTCTGCGGGAGCGCTATGAGGTGCACCACAAGGTACGCATCACCGACGGGGCCATCGTGGCGGCGGCGACACTGTCCGACCGTTACATAACGGATCGTTTCCTGCCCGACAAGGCGATCGACCTCATCGACGAGGCCGCCGCCAAGCTGCGCATGGAAATCGACAGCATGCCCACCGAGCTAGACGAACTGGAGCGGCGCATCCGCCAGCTGGAGATCGAACGCGAGGGTCTCAAACGGGAGACCGACGAGGCCTCGCGCGAGCGGCTGCAGCGCATCGAGGGCGAGATCGGCAAGCTGCGTGAGGAAGCCGACCGTCTCAAGATCATGTGGGAGAACGAAAAGGGCAGCATGCAGTCGGCGGCCGCGTTGAAGGAGCAGCTCGATCAGGCTCGCCAGGAGTTGGACCGCGCCACCCGTGCCGCCGACTACGCCCGTGCCAGCGAACTGCAGTACAGCGTGATCCCCGGCCTCGAGCGCCGGCTGCGGGAGAGCGAGGAGCACGCCGGGAAACCGGATGGCCAGAACCGTTTGGTCAAGGAAGAGGTGGACTCCGAGGACGTGGCCGAGGTCGTCAGCCGCTGGACTGGCATACCGGTAGCCAAGATGTTGGAGGGCGAGGTTGCTCGTCTGCTGGAAATGGAGGAGCGCCTGCGTCTGCGGGTAGTGGGACAGGACGAGGCGATTGCCGCCATCGCCAACGCGGTGCGCCGGGCCCGGGCCGGTTTGCAGGATCCCAACCGTCCCCTGGGCAGCTTCATCTTCTTGGGCCCGACCGGCGTGGGTAAGACGGAGCTGGCGCGGGCTCTGACGGAGTTCCTCTTCGACGACGAGTCGGCGATGGTGCGTCTCGACATGTCGGAGTACATGGAGAAACACACCGTGGCCCGCCTGATCGGAGCGCCGCCGGGCTACGTGGGCTACGAGGAGGGGGGCCAGCTGACGGAGGCCGTGCGCCGCCGCCCCTACACGGTGATCCTCTTCGACGAGATCGAGAAGGCTCATCCGGACGTTTTCAATGTCCTGCTGCAGATTCTGGAAGATGGCCGGTTGACCGATGGCCACGGACGCACGGTGGATTTCAAGAACACCGTCCTGATCATGACCAGCAATGTGGGCAGCCACCTGCTGGTGCAGATGGCCGATCAGGACCCCGAGGCGGCGCGCGAGGGCGCCTTGGAGGCGCTGCGCGCGACCTTCCGGCCGGAGTTCCTTAATCGCATCGACGAAGTGATCGTTTTCCAGCCGCTCGGCCGCGAGGAGCTCCAGCAGATCGTCGACATCCAGACCCGGATCCTGGCCAAACGCCTGGGCGAGCGGCGTATAGGTATCGAGCTCAGCGAAGCCGCCAAGAGCCAGCTAGCCCAGGAGGGGTTCGACCCGGTCTACGGCGCCCGGCCCTTGAAGAGGGTCATTCAGCGCCGGATCCTCGATCCGCTGGCCTTGAAGGTGCTACAAGGGGAATTCCACGAAGGCGACCAGGCGCTGGTTGACTACCAGAATGGCCAGTTCGTCTTCACCCGCCAACCGACGGCAGCAGCGGCCTAGCGCGCGAATCCAGGGAGTTGCCTCGGACCGTACGGATTGGGGCTTCGTCGCCTGGGTGTGGTGCCTAGCGCAGGCCCCTCACCCTGGGGTTCGTAGCCATCAGCCACAAGGCGTAGAGCAGACAAATCAGGCCACCGCCAAACACGGCTGGCGATTCCCCGATGTACTCACCTATCGTGCCCATCGCCAGCGTACCGAGGGGTTGGACGCCGAAGGTGGCTACCGTTAGTAGGCTCATCACCCTGCCGCGCATCTCGTCCGCGGCCAAGGTCTGCAGATACGTCTGGTTCAGCGAGCTGTAGGCCATAGATGTGGCGCCCGTGATGACCAGCACCAGAAGCGATAGCAGGAAAAGATGGGAGAGGCCAAAGACGACGAGCGAGGCGCCAAGCACCGCCACCGACCCCAGCATCAGCCGCCCGCGTTGGGTGCCCTTGCCTAGTGAGGCCACGGAAAGGGCGCCCACGACGGCCCCCAGGCCGGAGCTGCTCATTAGCAGGCCGTAGCCTTCCGGCCCCACGTTAAGCACTGACGACGCGAAAGCCGGCATGAGCGTCGTATAGGGCAAAGCCAGAAGGCTGGGCACAACGGCCAAGCCGACCAGGGTCACGATGATCGGGGAAGTACGTACATAGCGCAGCCCCTCGAGCATGTTGCGCCAGAGCGACTGCCGTCTGGCGTTGGCCTGCGGGGGGACCTGCATCGCCAGCAACGCCCAGATGACCGCCAGGAAACTGGCCCCGTTGATGAAGAAACACCATCCCGGACCGAAAGCGGCCACGATGATGCCGGCCAGAGCCGGTCCCACCATCCTGCTCGTCTGGAACTGAAAGGAACCGAGGGCGATTGCGTTGGTCAGGTCGTTCCGTGGCACGAGATCGGAAATGATCGACTGCCTGACGGGGGTATTAAGGCTGAAGACGATGCCGTTGAGGAAGGCGATGACGGCGATATGCCAGACCTGTACGGTCCCCGACAGCGTCAGGTAGGAAAGCACGAAAGCCAGGACCATTGAGGCTGTTTGTGTGACCACCATCAGGCGCCGTCGCTCAAAGCGGTCGGCCAAGGCGCCGCCGAGCAGGGCCAAGAACAGATTGGGAATCGCGGTCAGGAAGCTGATGAAACCTAGGTACAGCGGCGAGCCGGTGAGACTGTAGACAAGCCAACCTTGGGCGACCGTCTGAATCCAGGTGCCCATGTTGGAGGTGAGCGCACCTGACCAGTAGAGGCGGAAGTTGGGGTAGACGCGCAAAGCACGGAACGTCTGGTTTCGCAGGTGGTTCCAGATGGGGATCAGCAGCACGCGCGGACTTCCTCTGGCGGGGTCAAGGATGCGCTGAGTCGAATCGTAGCACGGCAACCACTGCTGCCGCAAGGGATTTGGCGGCTCGTCTGGTCGCCTTCTTGAGCTCGGGTGTGAGGGATCTTGTTGCCCGGGGATCCGGGGAGATCGAGTCCCAACTGCCCCCGCACTGCAACGCCGCTCCGGTTCGGCGTGTTATATACACTAGAACGAACAGAGCGAGAGGAGTCGGCACGCGTGATCTCGACGGACGCAGTGGCAATGGAGGACGGCGACCTACTGATCGGCCTTCTGCGGCGCCAGCCGGACGCCTTCACGGCCCTGGTGTCGGCATATCAGGACCGCCTCTTCACCTTCGCCCTCCGCTATCTCGGGCAACGCGAGGAGGCGGAAGAGGCACTGCAGGATGCCTTCCTCAACGCCTACCGGGCGCTCTATCGGCGCCTGCCGCCGGACCGGATGCAGAACCTGGCCTTGAAAGCCTGGCTGTACAAGGTGACTTTGAACGCCTGCCGGAACCGGGCCCGCCGCCACAGTCCGGTTACCGACGATCTGACCACGGCTGGCGAGTTGGCGAGCGACGGCGCCGACCCCGCCCTTGCTGGAGAGCGGGCGGCTCTCCGGCAGGCTCTGCTGGGGGAGCTGGCCCGGCTGCCGGCCCACTACCGAGCGGCGGTCATTCTGCATTTTGTCGAGGGGCTGCCCTACCAGGATGTGGCCGCCGTGCTTGGCCTGCCGGTGGGCACCGTCAAGTCGCACGTTCACAGGGGCGCGCTGCTGATGCGCCCAGGGTTGGCAGACTGGTGGCGGGGAGAACGGTCTAAGGAGGTGGCAAGAGATGGTTCGTAGTCGTTTTGCAGGGAGGCGGTCCGGTGGTGCCGCGGGTCGTGGGCCGGAAATGGACGCGGAGTACGTGCTTTGGCTCGGCCACGAGCTGGCGGCTTTGCCGCGAGCGAGCGCTCCCGCCGGTTTGGTCGAGGCTGCGGTCGGCAGGCAGGAGCCGGCTGCCGTGCGCGCCGGGACGGCGACGGTCGGAATGCTGCGCTATCACTCCTTCGCCACGCCCGCCGGCGATCTGCACGTGGCCTATGGTGAACGGGGTGTCGTGCGGGCTCGCTTGGGTGGCACCGGCACGGCCTTCGCGGCTGAACTGATGGCGACTAGGTCGGCACCGGTCGACTATGACGAGCGCCCGGCGGCCCGGGTGGCCCGTCTGGTGGCGGATTTCTTTGCCGGCAAACGTCTCCCTCTGGAGGCGTTCGATCTGCGGTCGCAGGGCGAGTTTGCCCGCCGGGTGCTGGCGCAGGCTCTGGCGATTCCCAGGGGCGAGGTGAGACCGTACGCCTGGCTGGCCAGGGAGACCGGCCATCCCGGCGCCAGCAGAGCAGTGGGCCAGGCGCTGGGGCGCAATCCTATCCCCGTTCTCATTCCCTGCCACCGGGCGGTGCGCAGCGATGGCGGTCTAGGCGGCTACGCCTTCGGGCTCGCTCTCAAAGAGCGGCTCCTCGCCCTGGAGGGCGTGGACATGGCTGCCCTGGCGGAGCAAGCCCGTCGGGGAACCCGCTATGTGGGCAGCCAGACAACGCACGTCTACTGCCAGCCAACTTGCAGGCACGCCCAGCGCATTGCCCCGCGACACCGGGTGGAGTTTGCCGCCGCCGCCGCCGCCGAGGCGGCCGGCTACCGCCCGTGCCAGGTTTGTCGGCCCTGAGCTGCGAGATCGCCGGAGTCAGGCCCGGCGTCCCCAACGTCGTCCGGTGGCGTCTCCAGCCTAGGCGTAGCGCGGGCGGAAGTCCGGCACCAGGCCGAAGAACAAACTGAGCCCCGAGAGGATCAGGTTTAGGAAGTTGTCGGCCGGGTTGAACATCATGAAGCTGCCGAAGATGCCGTAGTTCTGACTGATAAAGAACAGACCCAACAGGAAGAGCAGTCCGAAGAAAAGCCCCGCCAGCTGAGCGTACAACCTCGCAGCCCCCCAACTGGCGAGCCCCGCGGCGATTCCCCAGATGCCGAACAGGATGTGAATAGCGTTATGCAGACCGTCAATCTGGAACATACCGATCAGTTGCCCCGGTCCGGCGTAGAGGCCGGCGGTGGGCGCACCGAAGTCCACCACCCCGAAGAAGGACAGCACGCCGATGAGTAGCAGAAAGGCACCTAGCATGGCGGCGAAGAAGCGCACTGGTATCAACTGATTCCTCCCTCCGCGTCGCGCAGTGGGCCACTGAGTGAAGCCGACGCGGCTATGGTTACAGGCAGGTCGCGTGCCAGTTGAGCCAGCGCGCCGTGGTGGCGGCCGCCGGCCGCCCCCGAGGGACTCCTCCGGGCTCAACCCCACCGAAGGCTCCGAGTGGTACGTATCCTGCCGACTGCTTACGCTAACTTCGGAAAGGTTCCAGGAGGGAAAGCAGTGCGAGGATTCGGATTTCTGCTCGGATTTCTACTGCTAATCGAAGGTCTACCCAAGATCTTCAATCCGCGGTACTGGCTGAGCTACAGCGAGCGCAACCTGCGGGGCCGCCTGCCCAACGAGGCGACCCGGACCATCAGCGAATTCGGCAAGCTTTCGGACGACTCGATTCGCGCTATGGCGCTCGTCGAGATCTTCGCCGGTCTGCTGCTCGTATTCATGGCCAGCGCCCTGCGCTTCCGGCCGATGATGTTCCGGCGCGGCCCCGGCCCGTGGATGATGGGTAATCCGGGGATGATGGGCGGCGGCCCGTGGATGGGTTGGCAGGGCATGGGGATGAAAGGCGGCCATATGCATCCCCACAGCCACGAACACAGCCACTCCCACGTACATCAGCAAGCGGAAGGCGAGCAGCCAGGAGAGTCACTGTAAGCGAGTGAGAGGGTGGTTGAGGCGGCGCTGATTTGTTGAGTCTTTGATCGGCCCCGTCCGGTAGGCCTCGGCAGCGACGCCGGCGCCTACCGGAGCTAGCGGCCATCAGTGCATCCGTCTGCTGCAACTTCTGGTCGCCGTAGACTCGCTTGGGGTTCTCGCCCAGGGCCGCTTTCACCCCTGCCGGCGCGCGCATGGTCATGTCCGCGACCGTCCGGCCGTGAGTCTTCAGTACCGCCAGCTCGCCGCCGATGACGTTGGCGCTGCCGGGGGCGATCATAACGGCGGTCACGCCGCCGCTGAGGGCGTCCTTGAATCCTTGGTCCTCGGGGTTTATCGCGTCGACGGCCCGCAGGTGCGGTGTGACCGGGTCGGTCATCTCGTTCACGTCCATCCCGGCCCAGCCTTGGGCTTCCTCGGCGATACCCACGTGCGTGTGCCCGTCGATCAGACCGGGCACCACGTACTTACCTCGGACGTCTACCGTCTCCGCCTCGCTGGGGATGGCCAGGTTGGCGGCGACGGCGAGTATCTTGCCGCCCTCCACCAGTACGGTGCCGCCCTCGATGTCACCCCTGTCAACCGTGATCACTCGACCGCCGCTTATGGCTAGCATCTTCGCCTCCTCAGACAGGTCCCATTCTCGCGCACAAGTCGAGCGGCGGCCATCACCTCGCGGGAAGTTCGCCGCCGCTCGGACTGCGCGCTGATTATATAACCAAGAAGGCTGCCGGGCCAACTCAGGTCGCCGGCCGGGTGCCGGGCACTCTGCCCTGACCGCCAGATACAGGGGAGTTCACCCTGTGCTGTGGCCTTGCCGGCGGGACAGCGGCACCGTGAAGTAGAAAGTGGTCCCTAGATCGGCACCTGGGGATTCCGCCCAGATGCGCCCGCCTTGCGCTTCGACGATGCCCTTGGCGACGAAGAGCCCGAGGCCGATGCCCTTGGCCACGCGGTGCTCGCGATGCAGGCGCGAGTAGGGTCGAAAGAGATACTGCAATTGATGGGGTGGAATGCCGACTCCCCGGTCGGCGACGCTCACCATGGCCTCGCGATCAGCGGCACTGATGCCGATGCCGATAGCGCTGCCCTCAGGGCTGTACTTGGCCGCGTTGCTCAGGAGGTTGCTCAGCACCTGCATCAGCCGGGCCGAGTCGGCTGCTACGCTCAGGTGAGGCGGCGCCTGCAGCGTTACCGGGTGGTCCGGCATGGCGGTCTGCTGGGCGGCCACTGCCCGCCGGGCCAGTTCAACTAGGTCCACGGGCGCCACCTCTAAGGCAAAGTGGTCAGTCTGGATGCGCGATGTGTCCAGCAAGTCGGCGATCAGCCTGTTCATCAGTCTGGTCTCGTCGCCCAGGGCACGGAGCGCCCGCTCGCGTCGTTCCACCGGCATCCGTTCGTAGCCGCGCAGCAAATCGGCATAGCCCATCAGCACCGTGATGGGCCCCCGGAGTTCGTGCGAAACCACGGAGATGAAGGTCTCCCGCTGGTGTCTTTCCTCCTCCAGCTCGGCGGCCCGCCGGCGGGCCTCCTCATAAAGGCGGGCGCTCTCTACTGCCACGGCGGCGTGCGTCGCCAGAGCTTCGACGATCAGCTGGTCCACCACGCCGAACGCCTGGCCGCCGACCTTGTTGGTTAGGTAGAGGTTGCCGATGCTTCGCTCGCCCAGGCGTACGGGGACCCCGAGGAATCTGCCCATGTCGGGATGATGTGAGGGAAAGCCACAGAAACGCCGGTCACGGTGCAAATCGGCCAGCCGCAAGGTGCGGTTTTCCTGAGGCACGGCGCCCAGCAGGCAAACCGGGCGGGGCGAGCGCCCGATCTCGCGCGCCTGTTCGTCGGTCATTCCGGCGAAGACCCAGGGGTCGAACTGCAGTCTGGGGTCGACGCCGATGCCCAGAGCGCAGAACTCCGCGCCCGTGAGGTCGCGGGCAACAGAGGCGATGCGGGAGAGCACGTCGTTCACCGAGGTTGCCAGCGGAGCGGCAATGGCCGCCAGGCCTTCCACGACTGCTCTCAGCTGCTCCGCGGCTGCTCCCCGGGCCGGCCGACGCAATCCTCGACCCTGGCCGGCTGCGGCCCGGACGGCTTTCGGCGGTAAAGCCTCGGCTTGGCCGCCTGTCTCGGCGCTTGGCTTGTCCTCACTATCCACGCGTTTTCCTCCGGCCGACTCAGCCGCTGCCGGGGCTATGGCCCTGCCGACGTGCAGCTAAATGGTATCCTGAGCTTGGAGCGTGGTCAAGCGCCGTCTATCTGCCGTCGGGTGGTGTATCGCCTGGCGCCTACCTACCCATCGACTGTGCAGGTGGCCGACCGGCGGGATTGGCTACTAAGGATGGGGGGGCTGGGTTATAATGGAAATGATTGGGAGGGTAGTTGGATGCCAAGCGGAAAGACGGTGTGGCCTCGTTTAGCACGCCCCATTATGCTTGTCCCCGCGCTGGCGCTCTTGGCACTGGCGGCGCTGGCCGGCTGCCAGGGCTCGCCCTTGGCACTGAATCCGCAGTCGCCCCAAGCGGGCAGCATCTCCACTTTAGCCTGGACGCTCTTCTTCATCGCCTTGCCGGTCTTCCTGCTGGTCGAGGCGCTGCTGCTCTTTACCGTGCTGCGCTTTCGCAACCGTCGAGGGGCAGAGGAGCCACCGCAAATTGAAGGCAACAGGCGGGTCGAGATACTATGGACTGCGGCGCCGGGCGTAGTCTTGTTGATCGTTCTCTGGGTAACCTTCCAGACGATGGCCTTTGTTCTGGAGAGCCCGCCGGAGAGCATGCAGGTGCAGGTAATCGGCCATCGCTACTGGTGGGAAGTCAAGTACCCGTCCGGCAACTTCACCACCGCCAATGAGATCCACGTCCCCGTTGGTCAAACGGTGCGAGTCGATCTCACTTCGATTGATGTCATCCACAGCTTCTGGGTGCCGGAGCTGAGCGGTAAGGTAGACATGATTCCTGGCCACCAGAATCATGCGGTCTTCCGGGCTCTCAACGTGGGTACGTACAGAGGGCAATGCGCCGAGTACTGCGGGGTCGATCACGCATACATGGGCTTTCTCGTCTTCGCCGATAGCCCCACGACGTTCGCCGCCTGGGTGCAAAACGAGCAACAACCTGCGGCCCAACCGACGACGGCTGCCGCCCGGCAAGGACAGGAACTGTTTGCCAGCTCGGCCTGCATCGGCTGCCATACGGTCGTCGGCACGCCCGCCAGGGGTGTGATCGGGCCCGACCTCACTCACGTTGGCTCACGTACGACCATCGGCGCCAATCTGCTGCCGAACACGCCCGCCAACGTAGCCAGATGGATCGCCGACCCTCAGCAGGTCAAGCCAGGCAACGCCATGCCCAATCTTCATCTGCGCAGCGATGTTGTCGACAAGCTGGCAGCCTATCTGGAGAGCCTGAAGTGAGACGTGCCGGAGGAGCAGTAGATGTCTAGCCGTTCCGAGGCAGCCCCCGCCGAACCCTGGGGCAGCGAGGGCCTTCTATCCTGGCTGACGACGACCGATCACAAACGAATCGGCATCTTGTATATCGTCACCAGCTTTGCTTTCTTCTTGGTCGGGGTGACCGAAGCGTCGCTGATGCGCTGGCAGCTGGCTCAGCCCCAGAACGCCGTGCTGGGGCCAGAACAGTACAACCAGATGTTCACGATGCACGGCACCACTATGATCTTCCTGTTTCTAATGCCAATGCTCACAGGCCTGGGCAACTACGTGGTCCCGCTGATGCTCGGTGCCCGCGACATGGCCTTTCCGCGTCTTAATGGCTTTGGCTACTGGCTGTTTCTGCTGTCCGGACTCTTCCTCTACAGTAGTTTCCTGTTCTCCGCCGCACCCGACGGAGGTTGGTTTGCTTACGTGCCGATGACCGACCGGGCCTACTCCCCCGGCCGCAACATCGACTTCTGGGTGCTGGGCGTACAGCTGCTGGGCGTCTCCTCAATCGCCGCCAGCGTCAATTTCGTGGTGACAATTCTCAGGCTGCGGGCGCCGGGGATGACTATGAACCGAATGCCCATGTTCGCCTGGACTGTGCTCGTCACCGCTTTTCTAATTCTATTCGCCTTTCCTAGTCTGACCGCGGCGGCATCGCTGCTGATGCTCGACCGCTTTCTGGGCACCTTGTTCTACAGCGCCCCGGCGGGAGGCGACCCGCTGCTTTGGCAGCACCTGTTCTGGGCCTTTGGCCACCCGGAGGTCTACATTCTCATCTTGCCCGCGATGGGCATTATCTCCGAGATAGTGCCGGTATTCTCCGGCAAGCCTCTGTTCGGCTACATCTTTGTCGCTTGGTCGAGTGTGGCCATAGCCTTTCTGGGGTTCATCGTCTGGGCGCACCACATGTTCGCTACCGGGCTGCCGGCAGCGGTGCAAGCCTTTTTCGCCCTCACCAGCATGATTATCGCCGTGCCCACGGCCGTGAAGATCTTCAACTGGATCGCCACGATGTGGGGTGGCAGGATCCGTCTCCAGCCGCCGATGATGTTCGCCATCGGCTTCATCGCCCTGTTTATCTTTGGCGGTATGACGGGCATCTCAGTGGCCGTGGTGCCCTTCGACTGGCAAGTCACCGACACCTACTACGTGGTCGGCCATTTCCACTACGTACTCTTCGGCGGCGCGGTCTTCGGCATGTTCGGCGGCCTGCACTACTGGTTCCCCAAGATGACCGGCCGCCTGCTCTCCGAGCGTCTGGGACACGTGCAGTTCTGGTTGCTCTTCATCGGCTTCAACCTGACATTCATGCCGCTCCATCTCCTGGGTCTAATGGGCATGCCAAGACGTATCTTTACCTACTTGCCCAACCTTGGCTGGGACATACCCAACCTCGTCTCCGCGCTCGGCGTGCCGTTCATCGTGCTGTCGGTTCTGGTCTTTCTCTACAACGTGTCCGTCAGCTTGCGCCGCGGCGCGCTCGCAGGCAACGACCCCTGGAACGCCGTCACCCTCGAATGGCTGGCCAGCTCGCCACCGGCGCCTTACAACTTCGCCGAGATTCCCACCGTGCGCGGGCGTCGTCCACTCTACGACCTCAAGCACCCTGACCGACCGGACGCGGCGCCGCGGGCCTAGGGGGAGGAGGGATCAGTCGTGGTCGACAAAGAGAAGAACGCAATGGGGACGTCTAGAGACAATCGTGGCTTGCCGCACGCCGAAGCAGTGGCGCACGCGCCGCGGCCCAGCCTGTGGCCGCTCTTGACCGCGCTAGCCGTGTCGGTTGCCATCATAGGCCTGATGGTCAACCAGGCGGTCGTCGTGGTCGGCGCCGCCCTGGGCTTGGTCTTCATCATAGGCTGGGGCGTCACTGGAGGACACTCATGAGCACTATGGGCGCGACTCCCGCTAGGGCAGGGGCGGCCGGGGAGCAGGACCCCAGCCGCACCGGCATGCTGGTGTTCATAATGTCCGAAGCCGTGCTGTTCACCAACCTGATCGCGGCTTACTTGTACCTTCGTTTTAGCGCCGTGCACTGGTTTCCCGGCGACGTTTTGCCCTTGTATCTGGGGCTGCCGGCGGCCAATACCATCATTCTGTTGAGCAGCAGCATCCCGGTGCATTGGGCCACCCTCAGCATCCAGCGGGGCAATCGCCGCAATCTGATCATCGGTTTGGCACTGACATTCATAATGGGGGCCATCTTCATCGGCGGCCAGGCATATGAATGGACCCACGCCGGGTTCACGCCCCAGGGCTCGGTCTTCGGTTCCACGTTCTTCACCTTGACTGGTTTCCACGGCGCCCACGTCCTCGTGGGCTTGACGTTCCTGGCGGTAACGCTGGTGCGCGCCCTGCGCGGCCGCTTCACTGCCGAGCACCACTTCGCCGTGCAGGCCGCCGGCTGGTACTGGCACTTCGTCGACGCCGTCTGGGTGTTCCTCTTCGGTAGCCTGTACTTGCTCTGATATCTACCCCCTCCGCGGCGCGGCAGAGCCCTGCCGCGCCGTTCTATTTCCCCCTGCCCGGCCGAACTGCTCCAGTTGAAAGCCGTTTTACGCAAGCTGCGACTATCGTTAACCTGACAGCTTGATAATTAGCATAGAGAGTTAGTGGCCGGGCGAACTTACTGCGCCCGCTGCTGCCAGCGCAGCAAGGAGGAACATACACTAATGAGCTCTCCCGCGCCTCGTCCCGCGAGGCCAAATACACGTCGCCCCCGGTTCTTCACCCCGATGCGCATCGCCGCCCTGATGGTCGTGCTTGTGGCTGCCCTAGGTGTCGGCTACGTCAGCTACCAGCGGGTGAGTGCGCAACCGGCCCCGGCCGTTCAGACGACGACCGTGCGACTGGGCACGGTGGCGGTCACCGTTGCCGCCTCGGGCTCCGTCGTCGACACCAAGCAATCTCGCTTATCGTTTGGCTCCAGCGGCAAACTGAACGAACTGCCGGTGAATGTTGGCGACAGCGTCAAGGCCGGCCAGACTCTGGCCACGGTCGACCCTGCGCCCTATCAGACTAAATTGGACCAGGCCCAGTCGGCTCTGCGTCAGGCGCAGATCAAACTGGATCAACTGAAGGCCAGCCCGGCCGCAGTCGACGTCAGTGCTGCCCAGGCAGCCTATGACAGTGCCGTGGCGAAACTGAACGACCTGGCCGGGCCGCCATCGGACTCCAGCCTTGACTCGGCTCAGCAGAGTGTTGACTCCGCCCAGGCGGCCCTGCAGAAGGCCCAAAACGACTTGGCGACCCTCCAGGCGGGTCCAACCCAGGACGCCATAACGATCGCCAAGGCGGATCTGGCCAAGAAGCAGGCCGCCCTGCAGCAAGCCCAGGGTGAATACGACAAGGTATCCTGGCATCCGGACGTGGCTATGCTGCCGCAGGCCCTGGCGCTGCAGCAGGCCACGATCGACTACCAGTCGTCTCTGGCCAGCTACAATCAGACGATGGCCCCGCCCAAGCCAGAGGACGTCGCCGCCGACCAGAAGACGGTGGAGAGCGCGCAAGCTTCACTCCAGGCCGCCGAGAGCAGTCTGAACGAACTCAAGGCGGGAGCCAAGGCCAGCGACCTCGAGGCCGCGCGCTCGGCAGTGGCCCAGGCCAAGGCGGCTTTGGATGACAAGACCGCCGGGCCGACCGCACAGGATGTCGCGCTGCAGCAGGAGGCGATAATCGTGGCCCAGACCAACGTGAACCAGGCGGAGCTCGACTTGGCCAACACCAAGATCGTCGCCCCCTTTGACGGCGTCGTGGCCGCCGTCAGCGGCAACCCCGGCGAGCAAGTGGGAGCCGGCACCGCCGTGGTGACGCTGGTGGACCCGCTGGCCGTGCGCGTTGACGCCACGGTCGACGAAACCGACGTGGCCAAGATTGCCGTGGGCCAGAGCGCCCAGGTGACGTTCGATGCCTTAACGGGCCAGACCTTCAACGGCAAAGTCATTGCGCTGGCGCCAAGCGGGACGGTCCAGCAGGGTGTGGTCAGCTACCTGGTCTCGGTGCAACTCGATCCTGCCAAGCAGGTCCTTCCGGCCGGCCTCACTGCCAATGTCACGATTACCGTCAACCAGAAAGACAATGTGCTGGTAGTGCCCAACCGCGCCATCCAGGTGCAGGGTCGCAGCCGGGTCGTCGAGGTTGAGACGGCCACCGGCATTGAAACTCGGCAAGTGCAAGTCGGGATCAGCAACGATCAGTTGACTGAGATCACCAGCGGCCTGCAGCAGGGTGACAAGGTGATCATTCCTTCCACCAGCACAGCGGCGCCGCGGGTGAACGTGGGCGGCCTGGGCGGCGGCCTGGGCGGTGGCCCGGGCGGCTTCGGCCGCTAACCGCGGGCGGGAGGCAATCCATGACGCTTATGCAGAGTCTCCGCCTGGCGATACGAGCGCTGGGCGCCAACAAGCTGCGCACGAGCCTGACCATGCTGGGCATGATCATCGGCGTCTCGGCCGTCATCGCCCTGATGTCCGTGGGCACGGGCGCGCAGCAGCAGATCACTTCGCAGATCCAGAGTATGGGCAGCAACCTGCTGTTCGTGACTCCGGGAGCAACGCAAACGGGCGGCGTTCGGCAGGCGCAGGGCACCCAGCCGACCTTGACCCTAGAGGACGCCAACGCCATCACCCCAGACGTGGCGCCGGCGGTGGCGGCTGTGGCGCCCGAGGTCGACAGCTTTGCCCAGGTCGTCAACGGTCCCACCAACGTCAACACTAGGATCACGGGCGTGACGGCCGCCTACGCCTCCGTACGTGACTTCCAGATAGCCGAAGGCGACTTCATTACCGACCAGAACGTGCAAGGCAGATCTCTAGTCGCGGTGCTAGGGAGCAACGTCGCCGCGGAGCTGTTTCCCGGTAGCGATCCGGTGGGGCAAACCGTCAAGATTAACCGCCTACCCTTCCGGGTGGTTGGCGTCCTGGTCTCCAAGGGTTCTCAGGCCTTGGGCAACCAGGACGACGTGGTGCTGGCACCGATCACCACCGTGCAGCAGCGCCTGAGCCGCCAGCGGACGGTGAGCGGCGGCACGACGATAAGTCAGATCAACGTTCAGGTTGTGGACGACCAGCATATGCAGCAGGCGGTGGACCAGATCGGCAGCCTCTTGCGAGAGCGGCACCGGGTCTCCCAGGATGACTTCACCATCCGTAGTCAACAGGACCTCCTGGCCACGGTGCAGCAGATCACGGGCGTACTTACCCTGCTCCTGGGCTCCATTGCCGGCATCTCGCTCGTGGTGGGTGGCATCGGCATAATGAACATTATGCTGGTGTCCGTGACCGAGCGCACCCGCGAGATAGGCATCCGCAAAGCGATCGGCGCCAAACGTCGTGACATCCTGATGCAGTTCCTGATCGAGTCCCTGGTAGTTAGCCTGGTAGGCGGCGCCACCGGCGTGCTATTGGGCACGGGGGCCGCGCACCTGATCTCTCTCGTCAATCTGGGGGGCCAATCGGTGCCCACGGATGTTACTCCCGGCGCCGTCTTGCTTGCCACCGGCGTTTCGGCTGCCGTGGGGCTCTTCTTTGGCCTGTACCCGGCCAACCGCGCGGCGGCGCTGCGGCCAATCGAGGCCTTGCGTTTCGAGTAGCGCTGGCCGGTAGGCGTCCTACCTTGCCGATTTCACAACTTGAGGCCGGAAGCTCCAGCTTCCGGCCTCAAGTACGTCCCGCCACTGGCATATTTCGTGCAGCCTTGCTTGGGCTGGCCCGCTGTGACGCACGTCCGCCCCGCTTTTCATCACAGTTCAGGGGGGATGAGCGGCAGCTAGGCAGGCGTGGGTGGAGGTGGGTGGCAGATGGCGAGCGAGCACTATGATGTTCTGGTGATCGACGGTGGCACGGCCGGTCTCGTCGCGGCCAAGCGCGCGGCCGGCGGCCGGCGCAAGGTGGCCATCGTCGAGCGCGACCGCCTGGGCGGCGAGTGCCTATGGACGGGCTGCATTCCCGCCAAGACCCTACTCAACTCCGCCAGCATCTACCGGACCATACAGAAGGCCCAGGATTACGGACTTCCCGCAGATAACGAACCTCTCAACTGGCCGGACGTGGTCCGCGCCAAAGATGAGGTGGTGGCGCGCATTGCCCGGGAGGACGGGGAAAAGGCGCTGGCCAGCGCCGACGCGGCATTCCTGCGCGGCTCGGCCGCCTTCCTCAGTCAGCACGAGGTACTAGTGTTTGGACAAATAGCGTTGGCTCAGGCATAGTTCCTGCCGCCCGTGGTGTTTGCATATCTTCCCTTGGGAGGCGAGTACTATGGCCGGGCTGCCGCGACGACCATTGACCGACGAAGAACGC
>JAMCYS010000049.1 GCA_023473795.1 Chloroflexota bacterium
GCTTGATTCTCGAAAGACGGACCAGTATCGTAGGGGCGAGGCACGCTTGTCCAGAGCGAAGCGTCGGATGCCTCGCCCGCCAGCGAAGTCCCCCTCAGCGATGCGGAGGGGGGCGGCCGCAGCCGCGGAGAATCCGCCCCAAGCAGGGTAGCGGGCCCCGTGGTGCCAGGCGGCCGCTCTTGTTCTCAACTCCGGCGCCGGCATTCCGCTCAGCGGCCGACCAGCAGCCTCGTCGCAGCGGCCACTTCGGTCAGGGCAGCGAGCTCGTCCAGCAGTATCGTTCGCGCCAGGGCGCGGGCCGTCTCCTTGGCAGCGGGCGTTTGTAGATACTCCACCGGCGACTTGCCGTCCACCCGGGCGGCGATGATGCAGCCGAGCAGGGCCACGGCGTGGCGTTCCAGACCATCGGGGTCCGGGGGCCGGGCGGCCGCCAGGTATGCCCCCCACAGCTCCCCCGCCAGGGCCAAGTAGCCACTCGCGCGCTCGTGGAAAGCGACCGACTTGGTATGCAGATGGGTGAGGCAGAAGGCGACGTCGAAGGCCGGATCGCCCCAATGGGCCACCTCGTGGTCGAGCACGATCACGGCCGCCGGGTCGTCGGGGCCGACCAGCAGGTTCTTCGGGCTGTAATCGCCGTGCACCAGACACTGCCGGGTTGCCAGCAGTAGATCCTTCTGCCGGGCGATGGCCCCGGCCAGTTCGGGCCGACGCTCGGCGGTGGTATCCAGGTAGGGCTCGACCCGCAGGGTGAGGAAGAACTCTCGGCTGGCAAACTCGCGCGCCAATGCGGCGTCGCCGCGACTGCGCCGGTGCAGCAGGCCCAGCAGCTCGCCCACGCGGCGGGCCGTCGCCGTCGCCAGCTCACCCCGCAGCAGTTTGGCCTTCCAGGTCTCGGCGCCCGCCGGGGCACAGGGCATCACAAAGAGGTGCCGCTGGGCGTCGGCGTGCAAAGGCGGCAGCACCGCGCCCGGCGGCAAGAGGCGCGCCAGAGCGGTCGCCGCTCGCGCTTCCGTCAGCGCCCGCTCCACCGGCGAGCGCCAGTCGTCGGCCACCCGCAATTTCGGCAAAGCCTGCTTCAATACCACGCACTGCTCGTCCGTCTCGGCTCGCAGCACCTGGCTGGAGACCCCACCGCCCAGTTCCTCCACGGACACCTGCTCGCCCGCCGGCAGGACGCCGGCTGCGCGCAGGTAATCCGAGGCCTCCTCCGGGGGCAGTGCCGACTCTGGGGTTTGTTCGCTAGGTGGCTCCTTGTCGCCCACGCTACCGCCATCCGTTTCCCGCGCCACGTACCCCGCGGCGAGTACGCACCGCCCTGCCCGAGACGCGGGTCTGGTTCCCGTCCCGGCTCTCTCAGTCCAGCGGCAGGGCGAAGAAGAACCGACTACCTTTGCCCGGGGTGCTGCGCACATGCATGCGCCCGCCGTGGGCCACCACCATGCGGTTGGCGATGTATAGCCCCAGCCCAAGTCCGGCCGGCTCCTGATAGTGCGCCGGGCCGGCCCGGTAGAAGCGCTGGAAGAGATGGGACTGCTGCTCGGCGGAGAGACCCAGACCGTGGTCCTTGATGCGCACCACTACCCAGCGGGGCCCAGGCACGCGACAAGACCGGTCGCCTTCGTTCTTGCGCGTCGCCTTGATCGTGACTTCAATCTGGCCGCCGTCGGGGCTGTACTTGAGCGCGTTTTCCAGAAGATTGACCAGAACGCGGTTGATGCGCTCGCGGTCCCAGTCGCCCACCAAGCGCGACTCTCTGCAGGAAAGCACGATTTTCGGCTGGGCGCCAGCCGGCTGGAGGCGCCGTATCGCCTGTCGCGCCAGGGCCACGAGGTCGGTTGGCCGCCGGCGCAGCTCCAGTGGCGCCAGTCGCAGCTCGGAGGCATCGGCCAGTTTCTGCAGCAGATGGGACATCACGTTGGCCTTGCCGATTATGACGTCGAGGGCCGCCCCGAGCTGGCCGTCCTGCCCCTCGGCGTGCGTTCTGCTTTTCATGAGCTGCGCGGTGCCCTTGATCACCGTGAGCGGCGTGAACAGTTCGTGCGCCGTGACCGCCACGAACTGGTCCTTGGCCCTTTCCAGCTCCAGGCCGCTCGTGTCCTGAAAGACGACGACCGCCCCCTCCACCCGGCCGCTGGTGTCGTGCAAGGGCGCCGAGCTGACGAGCACCGTGGACTCATGGCCATCGCCCCGGCGGAGGAGCATGTCCTCGCCCAGGACCGTCTCCCCCTCCCTGAGGGAGCGGGCCATCGGGGTACTGCGCCAGTAGTAGGGGTCGCCGTTGAGATGATACATCCCGTAGGCGGCCGGCATGTCCTCAAGTGCGGCTTCGGGCAGGGCAGGGTGGCCCCAGAGCCGCTGGGCGGCGTCGTTGGCTGAGACCACCTTGCCGCTCGGCGCCTCTAGGATGGCTACCCCGGTGGGGATGGTGCCGACGACGGTCTGCAGTTTCCGATTGGCCAGAGCCAGCTCGGCGTTGCTGGCCTTGAGCCGGGTATACAGCATAGCGTAATGGATGCCCAGCGCCGCCTGGGCGGCCATGGCCGAGAGCCGGCGAACCTCGCCTGGGGTGAAGTCGTGCAGGTCCAGGCGGTCCACGTGGGCCACACCCAGCAGCTGGCCGTCCACGGTGATCGGCACCCCCAGCATGGAGCGTATCCCGCGGCGCCTGATTGACGGGTTGACGATGTTGGGCTCCCCGCTGGCGTCAAGGATGGCGATCGGCCTGCGCTCAGCTGCCACCCGGCCGGCAAAACCTCGCCCGAGCGGGACCACCAGCCCGCTCAGGTCTTCATCCCCGTAGCCGTAGTAGGCCCCGGGGTGCAGCGCTTCGGCCTGGGGGTCGAAAAGCAGAATGGCCCCGCAACTGGCGCCAGAGGCCAGCGTCATCCGCTCCGCCAGGCGCATTAGGAGGGCGTGGAGGTCGAGCCTCACCAATTCGGTCATGGCGGCTCTAGCGATTGTGCCGGTCTGTAGGTCGTCCTCGCTGGGCTGTTCGCCCCTGCCGGGAGCAACGTCAGCGACCCCGGCCTGGGTCGGGTTGGGAGCAAGCAGAGAGCGAAGGCCGAGGAACGAGCTGACGGCTGCCACTAAAGGCAGGCGCAAGATCACGGTAGAGAGCAGGCCACAGACGCGCTTCACCCTTAGCAGCCACTCAGGGTATAATCTGCTTAGATACACTGCCGCACCATTTCACCTGCGATAGGGCGGCGTGCAACCGATCAGGAGCAGGCCGCACCGGAGAAGGGTGGCCAGGAGACGACCGCCAGCCCCGCGGCCAGGGCGGGCACCGTCAGCGCCACTTGTCATGAAAAGCAAGAAGCATGCCAGCCGGGTACCGTCTAGAGCCATGCTTCTGCTGCTGTCCTGCTGCCTCGTGGGGCGCCGGTATGGTCGGCAGACTGCCGGTGCCATTCTAAGGGGGCGCACGAGGCAGGTGCCCTAAACACGAGGAGGTGCCTTTATGAGCTCGTTCCGCTGGCGGACCATCGCCTGGTTCGCCTGGTACCGGGGCCAGTCGGGCCAGTGGGCCCAGCTGCTGCACCGCATTACCGGCCTGGGCATTGTCTTTTTCCTCGGCCTGCACATCCTCGATACTTCGCTCGTGGGCTTCGGCCCCAGCGTCTACAACACCGTCACCGCCATCTACCATAACTTCGTCGTGCGGCTGCTCGAGGTGGTGCTGGTGGGGCTGGTCATCTACCACGCCCTTAACGGCTTGCGGGTGACGGTCATCGACCTCTGGGACGAGGGCGCGCTCTACCAGGCTCAGATGTGGGGCGTGGTCATTCTGCTCTTCCTAGTGCTTTTCCTACCCTCGGCCTTCTTGATGCTCGCCCCGTACTTCAGGTAAAGCGAGAGGTATGAGATGTTAGGCTCGGCAAGTAGCCCCAGGCCGCGTACCACGAACTTCGAGCTCTGGTCGTGGCTCTTCATGCGCGTTTCGGGCGCCCTCCTCTTGATCCTACTGCTGATCCACCTGGCGATAATGCACGTCACCCAACCCATCGAGAACGTGAACTTCGCTTTCGTCGCCGCCCGCTGGGCCTCGCCCCTCTGGCGCTGGTACGACCTGGTTCTTCTAGGCCTGGGCTGGGTGCACGGCCTCAACGGCGTGCGGGTGGTGATGGACGACTGGATTCACTCGCCCGGCTGGCGGCTCACCCTGACCGCGCTCCTCTGGCTGATCGGCTTCATCCTGCTGGTCATTGGGGCGCAGGTGATCTTCTCCTTCCAGGCTCCGGCGGGCGCAGGCTAAAGGGGGGGCAAAGGATGTATCACAAATCGGACGTCGTGGTGGTCGGCGCGGGCGGCGCCGGGCTGATGGCCGCGCTGGAGCTGGCCGGCAAGGCCGACGTGGCCGTGCTCAGCAAGGTCTACCCTACGCGCTCCCACACCGGCACCGCTCAGGGCGGGGTCTGCGCGGCCCTGGGCAATATGGAGGAAGATCACTGGGAGTGGCACTCCTTCGACACCGTGAAGGGCGGCGACTACCTCTGCGATCAGGACGCGGTGGACGTCCTCTGCCAGACGGCCATAGACAACATCTATCACCTGGAGCACCTGGGCCTGCCCTTCAATCGTACGCCTGATGGCTTGATCGCCCAGCGCTTCTTCGGCGGCCACACCAAAGACTACGGCAAGGCGCCGGTGCACCGTGCCTGCTATGCCGCCGACCGCACGGGCCACATGATCCTGCAGACGCTCTACCAGAACTGCATCCGCCAGAACGTGCGCTTCTACGACGAATATCACCTGCTCGACTTGATAATCAACGACGGCGTCTGCCAGGGGGTGGTGGCGCTGGAGTTGCGCACGGGCGAGATCCACACCTTCCACGCCCCGGCCGTGCTCTTCGCCACCGGCGGCTACGGGCGGGTCTACAAAATCACCTCCAATGCCCTCACCTACACTGGCGACGGCGTGGCCATCGCCATCCGCCACGGCGTGCCCATCGAGGATCCCGAGTTCTTCCAGTTCCACCCCACCGGCATCTACAAGATGGGCATTCTGGTAACCGAGGGGGCGCGCGGCGAGGGCGGGGTGTTGCGCAACCGCACCGGCGAGCGCTTTATGGAGCGCTACGCCCCCACCCTTCTCGACCTGGCGCCACGCGACATGATCTCCCGTGACATATATTTGGAGGTCAGAGAGGGTCGGGGCATCGACGGTAAGGACTACGTCCACCTCGACCTCACGCAACTCGACCCCGCGGTGGTGCACGAGAAGCTGCCGGACATCACCGACTTCGTGGAGACGTACCTGGGCATCGATCCCACCAAGCAGATGATTCCCGTGCAGCCGACCGCCCACTACGCCATGGGCGGCATCCCCACCGACGTGGACGGCCGGGTGGTGGTGGACGAGAAGAACACGCCGCTGCCGGGCTTCTACGCCGCCGGCGAGTGCGCCTGCGTTTCCGTGCACGGCGCCAACCGCCTGGGCACCAACTCGCTGCTGGACATCACCGTCTTCGGCCAGCGCTCGGCTCGGCACATCCTGCGCTTCCTCAAGGAAGGCCAACACCTGCCGCTGCCGCCGGAAGCGGATGGCCCAGCACGAGCGGAGGTGTCGCGCGTCCTCAGCTCCACGGGAGAAGAGAAGGTGGCCGTCTTGCGGGCCGAGCTGCAGCAATGCATGGACGACAACGCGGGGGTGATGCGCGATGCCGAGAAGCTGCGGACCGCCCGGAGCAAGCTGGTCGAGCTGCGGGAGCGCTTCACGCACATCGGCATCCAGGACAGGGGCCTGACCTACAATACCGACCTGACCGAGGCCCTGGAGACGGGCAATCTGTTAGACATCGCCGAGACGATAGTGCTGGGCGCGCTGAACCGCGAGGAGAGCCGGGGAGGCCACTACCGGGAGGACTTCCCCAAACGCGACGACGCGCATTTCCTCAAGCACACGCTGATCAAGCGCGTGGACGGCAAACTGTCGCTGGGCTACAAGCCGGTGGTAATCACACGCTTCCAGCCCAAAGAGCGCACCTACTAGGCCGGGATGAGGTGAGACGATGAAAGTTGAGCTGAGTATCAAGCGGTTCGACCCCGACCAGGACGAGGCCTCGCACACAGAGGTCTACGGGGTCGAAATCGAGCCCACCGACCGGGTGTTGGACGCCCTGAACCAGGTCAAGTGGTACCAGGACGGCACCCTGACCTACCGGCGCTCCTGCGCCCACGGCATCTGCGGCTCGGACGCCATGCGCATCAACGGCCTCAACCGCCTGGCCTGCAAGACGCTCATCAAGGAACTGGGCAGCAAGATCAGCATCGAGCCGCTGCTGGGCTTCACCGTCATCAAGGACCTGATGGTCGACTTCGACCACTTCTTCGACCTGTACAAGTCGGTGAAGCCCTACCTGATCAACTACGACCCGACCCCGGCCAAGGAACGGTTGCAGAGCCCTGAGCAGCGCGAAGCCTTCGACGACACCACCAAATGCATCCTGTGCGCCGCCTGCACCACGTCCTGCCCACCCTTCTGGAGCGACCCCAACTTCGTCGGGCCGGCGGCGCTGGTGAACGCCCACCGCTTCATCTTCGACAGCCGCGACCAGGGCGGCGCCGAGCGCCTGGAGATCCTGAACGGCCGCGAGGGCGTCTGGCGTTGCCGCACCGTCTTCAACTGCACGCAGGCCTGCCCGCGCGACATCAAGATCACCAAGGCCATCGAACAGATCAAGCGCCTAGTGCTCTTCAACCGGGTGTAGGGGTGCGCGACCGCCATCGCGGGGAAAAGAGAAGAAAGTAACCGCCTGGCGCACCTTATCTGGCAACATAATCCGGCGATTACGTAGAATGGCCTAACTGATAGCCGAGGCCCACTAGAGGCTCGCATTCGACGCGATAGGCGCCTGCCGCCGCGCCTGTCCTACCGTGGTGAGGGTGGGAGCGGCCCATTGTGGGCCGCTCTGGGACGGCGCTCGGCCTCTCTCCGCGCCCTCTGGGTGCTCTGCGGTAGTACCCGTCGTTACCTCGCTAGGTCGCGGCCGAGGAAGCCCTCCAGCAACGGGTACGACCAGAGGTGTACCTGGTAGTCCCCCGCGGGCACCCACTCTTGGGGGTAGGCCTGCTGGAAGAGGATCGCCAGGCGGAACTTGCCCTTGCGGTAGGCCGGATAGAGGGACCAGGGCTCCTTGTACTCCTCCCAGCCCGCGGCCAGCAGCTGCTGCCTGTAGAACGTGACCACCTCGCCGGTGCTGCTCTCGGAGCGATAGTAGTGGATGACGCGCGGTAGCACGCCCTCGCTTTGCCAGTAGAGCGGTAGGTTCTCCCAGCGTTCGTCCGTGCGCGTGAGGGTGGCCGCGGGGAAGGGCTGCAGCGTAGCGAAGAGGGCGCGCATCTCGTTCTTGTGGAAGTAGCCGGCGACGCGGTAGGCCCCGTAGAGCAAGGCCAGCACAGCCAGCAGACTGAGCAACAGGCCCGTCGCCGTGCCCAGCCAGACCGCCCGCCGTCCCCGCGTCGTCTCACTTGCCCCCGCGCTCGCCATCTTCTCCCCCCGCTCGGCGTGGTCCGCCGATTATATCACGGCCCAGCGCGCCTCCGGCTACGCGCCCGGCAGTCAAGACATGGCGCTTCGCCCGCCCGTGCCACGGCTATCTCCGCTTGTGCTTCCGCTTCGGCCACCTGCCCGATCCCTTCGGTAACGCGCCGCGCGGCCTCGCCCTTCAACTCGATGCGCAACGTCTCAGCCAAGGCATCCACGGCATCACCGAAGGAGTCGTCGATGCCCAAGCGAGAGGCAACACGCTGCCAGCCAGGCGACAAAGCCCCGGCACCGATGCCGAGGGTGTGACAAGTTATTGTGGGTGTCTTGTCTCCCTGAGCGTGGCGATGGTCTCTGGGCCTTGCGCAACACGAGGGGCGTTACAGAGAGTTGTCACACCCAGTCGGATGAAGTCCCCCGCGGGACCGGTCGCCCCTACCAGAACACGAGGCGGTTTGCTTGTCGCCTTAGCCCTAGCCCTTCACCGCGCCTGCCGTCAGACCGGAGACGTATTGGTCGACGAAGAAGGAGTAGATGAACGCCACTGGCACAGAGCCGAGGATGGCCGACGCCATCAACGAGCCCCAGAAGAGCACGTCGGCCTTGATCAGGTCGCTCACCGTGCCGACGGGGATGGTCTTCATCGGCCCGGAGGACATAAAGATCAGGGCGTAGAGGAACTCGTTCCACGACAGCGTGAAGGAGAAGATGCCCGCCGACAGCACCCCAGGCAGGGCGAGCGGCAGAATGATCCGCACCAGCGAGCCCAGCCGGCTACTCCCGTCGATCAGGGCGCTCTCCTCGATCTCCTTGGGGATGGTGCGGAAGTAGCCCATCAGCAGCCAGGAGGCGAACGGTATCAGGTGCGTCGGGTAGGTGAGGATGAGCGCCCAGTAGGTGTTGAAGAGATCGAAGGTGGCGATCACCTGCGCCATCGGGATGAACAGCAACGTCGGCGGCACCAGGTAGGCCATGAAGATGCCCACGCCTAGGTAATTGCTGCCGGGGAAGCGCAGGCGGGCCAGCGCGTAGCCGATCAAGACGCTGCAGAAGATCGAGATGCCGGTCGAAGCCGTCGCCACGATCATGGTGTTCTTGAACCACGAGAGGAAGTCGGTCTCCTGGAACAGGTACAGATAGTTCTCAAACGTGAAGTGCTGTATCCAGAACGGGTTGTACTGGAGTTTGAACAGATCGTCGGTGGGCTTGAACGACACGATGGTCATCCAATAGAACGGGAATAGCAGAAACACGAGAAACAGCACCAAAGGTAGGTATATGCCGAAGATACGGCGACCGAGCGTGCCACTGCCGACCATCTCAGACCTCCGTACGCAGGTATCGCAGAAGTAGAATGGCCAAGATAGCCAGAATCGGGAACATCGTGAGCGCTATGGCCGCGCCCTGCCCAATGGCCGTCGCCCACAGGCCGACGTTGTACGCGTACGTGCCAAAGATGTGCGTCATGTTCGCGGGCCCGCCTTTGGTCAGCACGTAGACCAACTGGAAATCGGCGAACGTCCAGATGATCGACAGCAGGGTGGTGATGAGCACGATGCCCATAATCGCCGGCAGCGTCACGTTCCGGAAGCGCTGCCAGGCCCCCGCGCCGTCGATCGCCGCCGCCTCGAGCAGCTCCGCCGGCACCGTCTGCAGCGCCGCCAGAATGGCCACGGCAAAGAAGGGGGTGCCCCGCCATATGTTGGCGACCATAATCGAGGTGATCGCCAGGTTGGGGTCGCCCAGGAAGTTGATGTTCTTCGTGATCAACCCCCAGCTCTTCAGCAACCACGAGAACGGGCTGAACACCGGGTCGAAGATCATAAACCAGCCCAGGCTGCTCAGCGCCGTGGGTACGATCCACGGCATCAGCACGCCGGCGCGGATGAAGTTGCGGAACGGCATTTGGTTGTTGAGCACTACCGCCAGCGCCAGTCCCAGCAGCAACTTGAAGGGCACGGTCACCGTCGAATAGATAAACGTGTTCCTTGCCGTCTGCTGGAAGATGCTGTCGGTCATCAGGTTCGCGAAGTTTTGCAGTCCGACGAAGTTGCCCGGCCTACCGAGCGTGGTATCGGTCATCGAAAGCCAGATGCCCAGGAAGAAGGGATAGGCCAAGAAGACGACGAGCAGCAGCGCTCCCGGCAGCATCAGAAGCGGACCAAGCGTGCTCTCCCGGTCCAACTGCTGCTGCACGCGCTGCAGGAAGCCGGCGCGCGGGCGCACGGCGGGCAAACTAGCGGCTGCATGTGGGGGTCCGGACCTGCTCACTACAACCTCCATAAGGACGGCGGCAGCCGCTGGGGCCACGGCTGCCGCCAAGTGGTATCGTGCCAGGCATCGAGCGCCACTCGGGCCGTGATGGCGCGACCCAACGCGTGTCAATCTGAGCCGCACCGTGCGAGGCCCGTCTCGTGCCACGTGGAGCCGTGCGGAGCCCGCCACGCGCGGTAAGCAGGGGGTTGGCTTCGCACGGTCGCTGGCCAGCGTCCCGAAAGCAGCGACGCTGGCCGCGGGCATGCTGTATTGCCGCTAACCGCCGTAGATGCGCTTGAGCTCCTCGGCGCCCCACTCGATGGCCGCCTTGGCGTCGCCAGACTGCGTCGCCTTGGCGAAGGTATCGACGACGATGTACTTGGACCAGGCCAGCGAGGACTTCTCGCCTATCTGCCCCGCGTAGCCCTGATCGCGGCCGTACTTCGGGTTCTGCGTGTAGACCGATATCTTCGGGTCCTTGGTCCAGACGGGGTCCGTGGCCCACTTCTGGGTGTTCGCCACCTGGTAGCCTTCCTGGATGCGGAACCACTCTCCGTACTGCTTATCGTCGGCAAACCATTTAAGGAACTCCTTGGCCCCCTCGATGTTCTTCGATTTCTTGAGTATGCCCAGCGTGCGCGTGCTGAACTGGTAGAAGCGGCCGGAGGGGCCTTTTGGCATCAGGGTGTGGTTCATGTCGGCGGCCACGTCCGGAGCGCTCTTTTTGGAGGCGATGTAGATGCTGGAGCCGTTGAGCGTGGCGCAGATCTGCTGGGACATGAAGGCACGGTTGTTGTTGTTGTCGTCCCAGGAGGTGCCCGTCTCGTCGTAGCAGTCCTTCCAGGCCTGGATGAACTTCTTCATCGCGTCCACGAACTCCGGCTTGTTGAAGGCGATTGTCTTGCCGTCCTTCTCGGTCTCCATCGCCCCGTTGCTCCACATGTACGGGTAGGCGAAGGACTGGGGGTCGCCGGTGCTATGGCCGAGGGCCTGGCCTATCGGCCGCCCCTGGGCCTTAAGCTTCTTGCCGAAGGCGAAGAACTGGTCCCACGTCCAGTCGGGCCACTTCCCCTCCTTGGCCTGCACCGCCGGATCGGGGATGTCTGCGCCGGCCTCTTTGAACCAGCTGATCCGGTAGTTCATCGACGTGCCCGAGTTGCCGATGGGCAGCGCGTAGTACTTGCCGTTGTCCAGGCTCGAGTTGAGGACGAACTGAGCGAAGCCGCCGCCCTTCTGGGCGACGCCATTGGCGAAGTCGGTGAGATCGACCAGCTGGTCCCTGTAGAGGAAGCACCAGCCAGGCCACAGCTCGACGATGTCGATGCCGCCGGCTTGCACGGCCGCGCCGATCTTGGGCTGGAGGTCAGGCCAGTTCAGGAAGTCGGTACTGACGGTGACCCCGTTCTGCTGGCCCCAGTCCTGAGCCATCTTCTTAAAGAGGTCCTGGCCGGCGGCGACAAAGTACGTGCCCTCGAGGATGGCGAGCGAGGTGCCCTTGATCTGGGCAGGCGCCGCCGTGGGCTGGGCCGCGGGGGCGGGGGCGGTGGCTGCTACTGTCGGTTTCTCCGGTGCCTTGGTCGCGGCCGGTGCCTCCGGCGCCTTGGTCGCGGCGGGCGGGGGTGCTGCTGGGGGCGCCTGGCAGGCTGTTGCCAGGAGGATTGGCGTCGCGCCCAGCGCCAGCGCGGCGCGCGACAGAAACTGACGACGACTGACCTTCCCCATGCTGTACTCCTCCTCTTACTCTTCCTCAAGCATCCTGCTCGAGGCGTGTGCCGGGCGGCCCGGCAAGCGGCGATGCCTATCGCCGAGATCCTCGCGGGTCAGGAAACACGGTTAAAGGTAGCCCAGGGATGAAGAACTTGGGTCAAGGGTATGCCGTGTATTTGCACGAGCATAGCTCGCAGTTGCCTGAGGTAGGGTCAGGGACGCAGGGCTTGGGTCAAAGGTTGCCGTATATGTGCACGAGCAGCACTCGCGGCTGCCGGAGGAATACAGTCGTGCATACGATTGACTATCGAGGTTATGACCTAGTGTACACGCCAATGGATAGGTTGTCAAGTTGTGTGGGGCACCAATTATGGCGCGGGCAAGGAAGAGAGAACCCTTGCCCGCGGACCGTCACGGGCGATGCGCAGCCTCTGGCGCCCGCGGCCCAGCGGGTGCTACAATGACTAGCGGGCCGCCGACGGGGCGGCAGTCGAGCGTCCACTCCGCGGAGGTGCAGCGCCATGCAGCCAGGGGGCCAGCTTAGCGGCAAGCCAGTCCAGGGCGAGGTGCGTGATGTCTTGGGGGACGACGTCGACCTGACGCTGAGCAGCGCCCGCAACGTCTCCGCCGAGCGCGTCTACCTGCGCCAGGGCCTGGCCCGGACGATCAACGGCCAGGCGGTGGACCTGCGCCAGGGCGCGGCCTTCAACATCGACAGCCAAAGCATCGGCGTCACCCAGGGTGCCGCCGCCCTGGTGCGGGCCGACGACGTCCACTTTGTCCAGGGGGCCAGCATCGTCACGTTGGCCAACTCAGCCGTCGTCGACCAGTCCGCGCCCCAGGCCATCATCTGCCGCCAGGCCGAGCTGCAGCAGAGCGCCAGCGTCTTCCTGGCCGCGGGCACCGTCACGATGCGCAATTCCGCCGCCGTGCTGCTGCTGGCCAACCAGGTCAACGGCGACGTGCGCGTCCTCCTTGACCAGAAGGCCGCCATTGGCTTTGGCGCCGCGGCCGGTGCCGCCCTCGGCCTTGTCCTGGCCCTCAAGGGCTGGTTCAAGCGCTGAGGCCTGGGCCAACCAGCATCCAATCGTAGTAGCACACCCATTTGACCCCATGGCTAAGGGGCCACTGCGCCCGTCTTTCAGACAGACGGGGACTGTCTGTCCTATCCCTTCTCTTCCCTCTCGTCCAGCTGTCGGTGCAGGTCGGCGATGCGCTGCTCCACCTCGGCCAGGGTCGTGACCCCCAACTCCTCCATGTCCTCGCGCAAGCTCTCCAACTGCTCCAGCACCAGCATCAACTTGTATTCCTCGGGGTCTTCCCGTGATCTGGGCGGCATGCCTTCCTCCTAGTGGCCCTCGTACGGCTCGATCTTACTCAGCAGCTGTTCCACCTTCTGCAGGGTCTCCATCTTCTTGGCGAAGCAGAAGCGCACGCGCTGGCTGCCCAGGCCCTCCCCGCGATAGAAGCTGCTGCCCGGCACCACGGCAAAGCCGACGTCGCGCACCAGATGGTGGGCGAACTCCAGGTCGTTCGGGTAGCCAAAGGCCGAGATGTCGGCCATCACGTAGTAGGCCCCGTCCGGGGCGAAGCAGCGGAAGCCGGCCTGCGTCAGCGTGGCCAGGCTGACGTGCTCCCCGTTGTACACCAGGTGCTCGTAGATCTCGTCGGTCACCGCCAGACAATCCCAGCGCTGGCAGAGGCCGGCAATCAGCCGCAGCTCCTGCCGGGTGAAGACCTTGCCGGTGGGGTTGTTGGGCGTATTGATCACGATGGCCTTGGTCCGGGGGCCGAAGGCCGCCGCCAGCTCGTCCGGGTCGACGTGCCAGTCGGGCTCGTGCAGGGTGACGAAACGGGGCACGGCGCCCGAGAGGATCGTGTCGGGGCCGTAGTTCTCGTAGAAAGGCTGGAAGACCACCACCTCGTCGCCCGGGTCCAGCAGCGCCAGCAAGGTGGCGATCATCGCCTCCGTGGCGCCGCAGGTGACGGTCACCATCGTCTCGGGGTCGGCCTGGATGCCCCGCCAGCGGGCTACCTTGACGGCGATTGCCTCGCGCAGGTCGCGGGCCCCCCAGGTGATGGAGTACTGGTTCACCTCCTCGCGGATGGCCTGGCAGGCGGCCTCCTTGACGGGCTCGGGGGCGGGGAAGTCCGGGAAGCCCTGGGCCAAATTGAGGGCCTCCGAGCCCTGGTAGAGCATGCAGAGGCGGGTCATCTCGCGGATCACCGACTCGGTGAAGCCGAGCGTGCGGCGGGCGGCGAACTCTCGCACGGGCACCCTCCCTGGGAAGTGAGGCCATTATAGCAAATGGTCTGGGAGGGCCGAAAAGCCGCGAAGCGCTCACTACGAGCGCGACGGCGTTGACCGGGGCGCGGAAGGCAACGGTTCGTGTTTCCCTGAGCTGGCCGTCCTATGGGGAAGATAGTGCCGGGTCGATTGGGTAGACGCCGTAACGTTGCCACAGCTCGGCAGTCTTGGCCAAGCGCGAGAAAAGGGCGTCGGTGGGGGCGTTGTCCCCGAAGCCGAGGATGAAGCGGTCGCCGGGGGCCACGGCGGCAAAGAGATCCAGGACGTAGCGCTCGAACTCCTCGTCGCCGAAAGTCTCGGTCAGCAACACGGTGGGCACGCCGCCCCAGACCGCCACCTTGTCCCGCCAGAGGGCGCGCAGCGAGCGCATGTCTATGGTGGTCATCGGTGCGGGCGTGATCGCCTCGCCCACGTCGAGGCCCGCCGCCGGCATCAACTCCAGCAGGCGGCGCATCTCGCCGTCGAGGTGGGCGGCCATCAGCTTGCCCCCGGCGTGCAGTACCTGGGCCGCCTCCCGGTAGAAGGGAAGCATGTACTTCTCGAAGATGCCGGGCGGCGTCATCTCCTCGTCGTAGTTGGCACCCACCTCCACCACCTCGGCCGGGCAGCGCGCCCCCAGCCGCAGGATCTGGCGCTGCTGCTCCACCAGCGCCTGGTGCAGCCGCTCCACCCTGGCCGTGTTGTCGTACAGCTGGTAGTAGAAGGTCTCGTAGCCCATGTAGTGGTGCATCAGCACGTGCATGGGCACCCAGCCGGAGAAGGGCAGGGCCAGACCGTCCTCGCCGATGGCCTCCACTATGTTGCCGTACTCTTCGTAGTTCTCCAACACCCGGGTGTGCTCGAAGAGGTACTGCAGGGCGTCGTAGTCGCGTTCGTCCTTGAACTCGTGCTCCACCTGGGCGCCGGTGACGTCGGCGTCGCGCAGCTCCTCGGCCAGGAGATTGCGGGCGCGGATGGTGCCGTAGGGGGTGACGTACTCGACGACCGCCTCGTCGGCCGTCGTCGTCCGCCGCACTTCCATTCCTGGGTACTCCAGCCGGTAGAAGGAAGCTGACCAGGCCCCGAAGCCGAAGATGCCGATGTCGAGGTCGCGCTGGACGTCCCAGAGGCTCCAGCCGCGGTACTTCTCGGGCAGGGTACCGCGGTTGTGGTTGTAATTGTACCAGAGCTCCATCCGGCCGATGAAAGGCAGGTGATCGACCGGCTCGCCGCGGATGGCCGCGACGGCGCGCTGGCGGTGGGTCATACTGGCCACGGCACACCTCCCGATTGTCCGAGGACTTTTCTCCGAGTAGCAGTCTAGCCCGGGGCCGGCAGACCGTCAACGGCGGTTGGCCCCGGGGTCGGTTGGCCCCGGGGTCTTGACGGCGAGCGTCATCTGGTCTAGCCCGGCAGACCGCTCGCCCGCAGTCTGCTTTGCCGGGGGGCCGGCGTGACCGGTTTCCGTTGGAGGTGCACCAGTGAGCGCTACCGTCGAGTTGCCTGCGCAAACCCTGCCTGTGGTGGCCGAGGCGGAGGTGGTGGCGCTGGGCGGCGGGCCCGCCGGCCTGGCCGCCGCCGTCGCCGCGGCCCGCAACGGCGCCGGCACGGTCATAGTGGAGCGGTTCGGCTGCCTGGGTGGCATGGCCACTGCCGGCCTAGTCGGGCCCTTCCGAAGTTTTCTCAAGAGATAGGTGCCCGGCTGCGAGCACGCTTATGTGGCTAGCTCCGCCCAGACGGTAGGTGTGCGCGAGAGCCGCCACATCCTGGGCCAATACGTGCTCACGGGCGCGGACGCCCTGGCCGGACGCAAGTTCGCCGACGCCATCGCCCGCTGCGCTTACGGCGTCGATATCCACGACCCCCAGGGCGCCAACACCAGCATGCAGGCCATTGGCGGCGACGGTTCCTTCGACATACCCTATCGCTGCCTCGTACCACAGGCTATCGGCAACTTGCTGGTGGCAGGGCGCGCCATCTCCGGGGATCACGTGGCGCACGCCGCCTACCACGCCCGGCCGGACGATCCCCACGACGTCAAGCCGTTCCCAACTCGACTCCCCTTCGCCGTTCACGACATTTACCTGCCTTCCTTAGAGCCTGCGTAAACGAACCTTTGCTCGGGTATCCTCTTTGCATTTCCGGTGCCGCGGCCCGCCGCCGAGGTGAGTAGACGCGGCCGAGGCCGCCCCGACTCGTGGCGAGCGACGGCCGAGTGTCCAGAGGGCAGCGTGCCGCCTGGACGAGAGAAACGTGCGGGCGTCCGAGGCGACCAGACAGCACAGACAAAAGTTGAAGCTTGATTAAGGCTGCATCTTAGTATAGGCTAATATCAACCGACGACCCGACTGGTCCCGTGGGGCGGCGGCTGACGCATCCTACTGGGGAGGGGCAGATGATAGGTTCGCTCATCATCACGACGCGCGAGGGGCTGGAGGCCAGCCTCATCATCGGCATCATTCTGGCCTACCTGGCGCGGACCGGCCACCACGGTTACACGCGCGCGGTCTGGGCGGGAGCGGCGACGGCCATAGCCATCAGTGTGACCATCGGCGCCGCCATCTTCGTTACAGTCGGCGAGCTGACGGAAACTTCAGAGCAGGTAGTTGAGGGCGCCGCGATGCTGCTCGCGGCCGCCGTCCTTAGCTACATGGTGATCTGGATGCGCCACCAGGCAAGTGGTCTGAGCGCAACATTACAGAGCCAGGTCAGCAACGCTGTGGGCACCGGCTCTGGGCTAGCCCTCTTCATACTGGCTCTCGTAGCGGTCTTGCGAGAGGGTGTGGAGACGGCGCTTTTTCTCTTCGCGGCCGCTAGTGCCTCATCCTCCAAGGACACTCTAATCGGCGGCCTCGTAGGTTTGGGCGTAGCCGTCGCCTTGGGCTATGCCGTCTACACCAGTAGTAACAGACTCAACCTGCGCGCCTTCTTCAACGTCTCCGGATTCCTTCTCATCTTCTTTGCCGCCGGCCTCCTGGTTCACGGCCTACATGAACTGCAGGAGGCGGCCCTGCTGCCGGCTGTTGGCGGCCAGGCGTGGGACCTGGGCTGGTTCCTGAGTGACGAAGAGGGGCCAGGAATCTTCCTCAAAGCGCTGTTCGGCTATATCTCTGACCCTTCGCTGGGCGAAGTAACCGTTTACACAGGCTACCTGGCCGCCGCACTATGGTACTACCTGGGCAGGCGACCGGAGCCTGCCCCGGGGCGCAGCCGGCGCGCCGCCAAATCCGGTCGCTGAGGCAAACCTGGCTCCGCCCTACGAGGCACCAGCGTGAGGCGGCACACCTACCCTGCGGGTGCTGGCATTCGTGCATAATCCCGTAGGGGCGGGCGTCTCCGGCCTGTTGATGAAGGCACCTTTACAGCCGAATAGTCCGCGCTGTGAGCGTCTGGCGGAGGCGACGGATAGCGGCAAGTAGAAGGGCCGGGGCGATCGTGCGCGCGTGCCCTGCTCCTTTCGTCTTCCTCCATATCCACTTGACGTACTTCTTGATGTTCTGGGCGGCCGCCGTCAGCAGCACCTGGCCCTTGAACTTGTGCGGGCCGCGGTACTTCGCCCTATCCAACCCTTGCCATTGCTTGCCCTCGGCGAACTTCGCCTCGGGTCCCGCGCGCCGGGCAATCGCCGCCAGCCGTGCCCCCGGCCCGGCCAGCCTGGCATCCATCGTCTCGTAGTAGGGTTGATAGATGCCCACCTTCAGGTTCCGGTATCTGCTCGCCTTCGTGCACTTGGCGCGCGACGCGCAAGCCTCGCGGTCACTGGGCTTGGCCTGCCAGACGTGACCGGCCGTGGGCCAGCGCGCCTTGAGGCAAGAGTACTTCAACTCCTTGCCCCCCGGGCAGACATAGACGTTGCGCTGGGCGTCATAGGCGAAATCCTTGAGCTCATACAGACCGGGGCCGCTGGTGGAGTTGACGTACTTCTGGTGAGGCACGAAGGCCACGATGCCAAACTCCCGCCACTGCCGGTACAGTCGGCCCTGGCCGCAACCTTTGTCATAGGCCATCGTGGCCAGGGCTAGACCAAACTCGCCGCGCTGCTGGATTAGGGCCCGCGTCGCCGTCGTGTGTTCGGGGGTGGCGGCGGTGAAGGCATCGGCGTGAGTAATCACCCCCGCCCTGGCATCGCTCCACGGCTCGGCACTGTAGGCCAGCATCGGCTTCACATCGGGCCTAGCCACCAAGGTGGCCTCGGGGTCGCTGGCACTGACGTGAGTCGCGTTGCCGAGCAGGGGCTTGGCAGTCGCGGGGCTGGATCCGGCATCGCCAACCTGCCCGCTGGCGAAATCGACGGGAGTAGGCGGTGTTGCCGGCGAAATAGGGGGCAGTGCCGTGTCCGCGGCCACGGGCAGCAGAGTAGGATAGTCGGGTTGTTCGCTCAGGGCAATCACCGGCGCTGGTTCCGGGCCAGGGGCGGGGTTCTGGGCATACAGGCGCTCGAGGAAGCCTTGCGGGCTATAGGGCACCAGCCTGGGCTCGAGGCTATCGAGGGAAGCGTTGGCCTTGACCAAGGTTCTATCCCCTGAGACGCGCAGGCCGCCGACCATCCCCGCCGCCTGGCAGAGGCGTACCGAGTAGGCGAACACCTCTTGGAAGAGGTCGCGCCCCAAGAGGTCGCGTGCCTTGGAGAGGGTGGAGTGGTCGGGCACGGCCTCGTCGATGTCATAGCCGATATAGCGACGCGGGGAGAGGCGATCGGCGATCTGACGCATTAGGGCCCGCTCGGAGGTGATGCCTTCCAGGTAGCCGATCAGTTCAATCTTGACGATGACCTCGGGGTCGATGGAAGGGCGGCCGATGTCAGAGTAGCAGTGGGCCACCTTGGGGCCGATCCAGGAAAGGTCGACGGCCTTCTCGAGTTCGCGGTAGAAGTCATCCGCGGGGACGGCGTCTTCCAAGGAGAAGCGGAAGAACAACTTGCTCTGGCTGACCTTCTTGCCTTGCATAGACCAGCGTACCTCCCAGCCCCTGAGCCCGGGCTGGGTTCATTCTAGCTCAAACTAGCCTATTGATCAAGCGATTACTCACACATCAGCAGATGAACCGGCCAAGCAGCCGTTCTTCAACAGGCTGTCTCTGCCCGCCCGCCAGCCATGTCCCCGAAGCGTAGCGAAGGGGGCGGCCGCGGCCGCCGTAGCGGCGTAGTTGCCAGCTCGGCGTGGGGATTAGACGGGCGGGCGGGTACGGAGCCCCGCCCCTACCGCCATACCTGCCAGTTATGCACGGATGTCAAGGAGACTGCGTAATTGACGTTGGGGTTGATCCTCTCCCAACACGCCAACCGGGCATAATCACCCAGGTGGGCAACCCTTTTCCGGCCTGGCGCGTTTCCGGACTGATGAACCGACTGAGAGAGCCCCTGATCTAAGCCGCCATAACCGCCTGGGGTAGGATTCTGCCTCGGTGTGTGTGCTTCTTCCTCCCGCGCGAGCAACGAGCGGGCTCCGGCCTTTGCTCGGCCGTGGACTTTGCCCCGCTCGCTAGCGCTCGCACCTTGATGGCATCTTCAATGGACTGGTCCGAGCGCAAGGCGAAGTGCGGCGCCTGCAAGTGACGAAACGCTCTGGCCATGCGCTCCGCTCCGTTGCTCGTCGCCTCCCAATGAGGCTCACGCAAGAAATGCGTCAACTGGGTGAAGCGGGCCTCATCCACCTTGGCCAGGATCCGCCGCAAAGGCCCCAGTTCACGATAGATTGCCTTTCGTTGCCACTGCCGATAACGATCCCACGCTTCCTCCAGGCTTCGTTTCCTTGCCCGCTCGTCGCGAAAGAGCCCGTACCACTCCACCAGGAAATCCCGCGCCGTCCTCAGCTTGGCGGCATTCGCATGCCCCAGCAGTTTGCCCAGCCTCTCCTTCTCCTCGGCCCTCAGGTGCTCCTGGCGATGTACCAGCAAGTAGCGCTGGGCAGTCAGCGTCTGGGCAAACTGGCGCACCTCGTCCCAACCGCACCAGGGGCCCGGCGGCACTGGCGAGCTGCCCATCCCTGCCGACGACGAGTCGTCGGTGGTAACGTAGCCAGCAGCATTCTGGGTGGTGGTTGTCGGAGGAGCCGGGCGGTTAAGCGGACGACGTTCTGCCTCAGCCCCATCCCCCTCCTTTGCTTCGGCCTGAGCTGAGCCCTCGGCTAGGGTTTCGGGTGCTCCCTCTCGCAGCCAACGGCGAACGGTGTTGCGGCTGTAGCCGGTGAGCCTGACGATGCCCCGCAGCGAATGCCCCTCCTGGCGTAGCCTCTTCACCGCCGCCACTCTTGCTGGCCGGTTGTACGGGACCGGTTGCCCCTCTCCGGTCGCCGCTTGCAGCCGCTCATACTTGCTCGGCCGGCCTGGCTTACGGCTGCTGAGGGGTACCTTGGGTAGCTCCCGCCTGATTTCCCTCACCACTTCCAGAACCGACTCCGTTACCGCTCTGGTCTCGTGAAAGAGGCAAAGCTGATGGGCGGCGGCTGGCCATACCTTCGCCAACACCGCCGGGTAGAGGCTCGAGCCATCAGTCGCCACCTCCTCGGGCACTATCCCCACCTCGCGCAGGCCAAGCAGGAACTTCTCCACCTGGCACTGCTCCACGTGCCCTCGCACCAACTGAAAGCCTAGCAGCCGATCTCCTTCTGGCCCTGCCGGATCCACAGCCAGGAGTAGAGCGAGATCGCCCTGATATACCTCGTCGACGCAAAGCACGCCGGTGAACTCCTGAACCACCCACTGCTGGTAATCCCCAGCCAAGTCCAGCCCCGCGGCATACTCACGACACCACAAGCGCACGCTGGCCTCACTCGGTTGCGCCCAGAAGTCCCGTCCCATCCGCTCACTCACTCGGGTCATCGCCATGCCGTCGAGGTTAACGGACTGCATGGCCTTGACCACCACACGGTTGGTATAGGTGGCGTCGGGGCGCAGGAACGAGGGCTGGGCACGGAAGAAGTGGTTGCGGGCGGCGCGGTGGTGAACGCTCACCTGCACGAGCAAGAGCACAGGGCGGTCCAGGTCGATGTCGATGGCGACTCGCTCGGCCTCCCAGACCCGTTCTGCCGTGGCCTGGCAGCGGTCGCATTTCGCCCACGGCAGACTGTAGGCAACCTGCCGCACGATGAGGACGGTGTAGTTGAGGCGTGGGGCCTGAGTATCCATACAGCAGCACTTCCTTCGATCAGCTTCTATGCCGCGAAGTGCCGCAAGTTCCTTGCCTGCACGCTAATCCCCAACGTCAATTACGCAGTCTCTCGAGACGCCGCCCGTGGTGATCAGCAGGTCGCATTCGGCCGCCTGGCGCAGCTTCGGCACGATATCCTCCGCGTTGTCACGGCCTATGCCCAGCACGCGTGGCACACCCCCCGTGCGCGCCACTGCCGCGGCGATGGAGGTGCCGTTGCTGTTGTAGATTTGGCCTGGACTCAGACTCTGCCCCAGTGGCACGAGTTCGTCGCCGGTCGACAGCACCGCTACCACCGAACGGCGATGCACCGACACAGTCTCTCTGCCCAGCGAAGCGATCACGCCCAGTTCCGCCGGGCGCAGCACCGTGCCCCGGTGGACGACTACTTGTCCGGCGCGTATGTCCTCGCCCGCCTGGCGCACGTTGAGCCCTAAACTGGCCGCGCGCACGATAGTTACGGTTTGCTCCAGTCGCGGCTGGCTTTGCCCCTTTGCCCGTCGCGCTTGGCCGGTGTCCTCGAACTGCACGACCGCATCAGCGCCGGCGGGGAGCGGGGCACCGGTCATAATGCGTACCGCCGTGCCCTCGGTGACTTTGGTTGCCGTGGTGTAACCCGCCGCAACCTCGGCAGTCACCTGCAGATAGACGGGGTTTGTCTCGCTGGCCCCTGCCGTGTCGAGGGCGCGGACGGCGTAGCCGTCCATCGCCGAGTTGTCCAGTGGTGGCACGTCCCGCTCGGCGAAAACGTCTTCCGCCAGTACCTGGCCAAGTGACTCCAGCAGGGGTTTCTCCTCCGCCGGCAGCGGCGCAACCTGCCCGAGCACGCGTTCTAGTGCCTCTTCAACGCTAATCAGCACGCTACGACCTTCCCTCCCTGTCTGGCCCGAGCCAGGGCCGCCATCCAGCCAGTTGGGGCGTGCCGCCTATACGCGGCACACCCCGTGGCAGGCCCGCAGTAATTCTTCAAACCAGTCGACGCGGCTCGCTCTGCCTCGGAGCCGCGTCGACTGCCCAGCAGCGAGTCACCACTGCTGGGCCTTGGTTTCCTACGCCTTCATCACTTTGACGCGCGTGTCGTAGAAGGACGCGCTTCCCCCAATAGGGTCCGTCAGGCAGGTCGTCTTCGTGCCCTGGTCCAGGGCGAGGAGAGGGTTGGTGCACAGCCCCGTTCCCCGCCGCGCGTCCCCGGGCACCTTCTGCCCGTCGACCTGGACCTCCCGCGCCCCGTACGCCCAGTGCCCGTAGGAGAAGGACACCTGTACAGTCCCAGGGCGCACGCCCTCCGCCGCCTGCACCTTGCCGACGATAGCCTCGGGTTTGCCGGCGACTACCTCGATGGTTCCTGCCTGGTTCGTCCGTGAGGCAAATCGCACCAGGTCGCCTTCCTTGAGCCCCAGCCCCGCCACGTCCTTGGGGTTCATGCGCACCCGGTTCTCGGGTGTCACGGCAATTTGTGACCAGTAGTTGCCGGGCGTGCGCGTCTGGCAGCCGGTGACCTCCTTGAAGGTGACGAGGTAGAAAGGGAACTCCTCGTCCTTCAAGACCGACCCGTCGCTGTTCTTGATGGGCTCGTACTTGGCGACTCCGGAGAATGGCTTGCCAGTGATCGAGTCCTTGGCGGAGCCCACAGGCTCTACGTAGAGGTTCACCAATTTCCCGTACGGGTGGCCGAGGTAGTTGCCGCTGTAGGCCTTTTCGTACCCCTCGAAACGGCCACCGCGGTTGAGCACGTAGACGGTGCGCCCCCAGTTGGCCTCACCAACCGCACGCTTCCACTTCGCCTCGTCGAAAACCGACGGGGGCATCTGTTGGCGGGCCTCGCGGAAGATACGGATCTCCTCAGCATCAGCGGCCGGCACGGCGTCATTAGCGGCGTCACCGGCGCCGATGTTCGCGACCGCCTTCAGGTAGTAATCCTCCGGACGGGTGAAGTCGATGCCGTCGGCAAAGCCGCCCTTGCCGTAGCCGGGCGTGCCGAGTGCCTCTGCAAAGGCGAGCATCATCGCGTCCATGGAGATGGGCATCTGCTCGCCAAAGACGGTGACGGTCTCCGGAATGGGGGCGATGATCGGCTGGCGTATCTTCGTCCCCTTGGTCTTCTCGCTCGGAGTGAGCCCCAGGAAGGCCCACCGCTCTGCATAGGAAAGGTCAGGGAAGAGATAGTCGGCGTACATCGAGGTCTCGCCGATCACGATGTCGTCCGCTATGAAGAGCGGCAGCTTGTCCACGTCGCGCAGCATCCGGATTTGGTCCCCGCCGGCCGGGGTGGCGAGCACAGGCGTGCCCTTGTGCAGCCAGAGAATCTTGACCGGGTAAGGGAATTGCGCGTCGATGGCCGGGATGACTTCCTGATAGACGTTGGAAGTGAAGGGATAGAAGGGGCGTGGGGCCGGGTAGCCCTTGAAGAGGGTTGTCGCCTCGTACTGGGTCCCCTCGCGGGTGACTTTGAGGCCGAAGGCGGCGATCTTGCCCGCATGCTGCTTGCCAAGGTCAAACGGCTGGTTATCCTTGCCCCCGGCGGAGGCCCAGGCGCCGCCACCGGCGTTCAGCCCCCCCTTCCAATCCAGGTTGCCGATGAGGAGGTTGAGGGTGACCAGAGCCTGGGCCACGTAGTAGCCGTTGGTGTGCTGGACCGCGCCCCGGTAGAACTCGACCGCGGCCTTCTTCCCATGGCCGGTGAGCTCCTGGGCCAGCGTCTGGATCTGAGCGACCGACACGCCGGCGATCTGAGCGTACTCCTCCAGGCCCTTTCCGGCAGCCTCTTCCTTCAAGAGCTGGAAGGCCGTCTTGGCCCTGAAGCCCTGGCCCGTTGCTTCTGCCACCAGGTCGCCCTCGACGGCGTTCTTGTCGTCCGCAGGGTCGACGGCAACGAGCTGTCCTCCCTTGCTCATTACGAAGAGGTGGGCAGCATCCTTGCCCTCGGGCGCGGAGAGCCCCGCGTCCTTGGCCCGGAGCAGCTTGCCTGGGACCCCCTGGTCGTCAATCTTCACAAGCAAGGTGGAGTTGGTCCAGCTCTTCTCCAGGTGCGCGGTCGCAGCGGCCTTATTGGCGCTTTGCAGGAAGACCTTGTCGTAGCGCTCGTTGTCGATGATCCACCGGATCATTCCCATCGCCAGCGCCGCGTCGCCGTCCCCCGGCTTGATGGGAACCCAGTACTTCGCCTTCGCGGCCGTCTTGGACATGCGGGGGTCTACCACCGCGAACTGCAGGCCGCGCTCGACCATGCCCTGAGTGATCTGCTCGGTCATCGAGGCGGGGCCGAAGTTCGCCTCGAACGGACTGGTACCCCAGAAAATGACGAACTCGGCGCCGGTGAAGTCCGGCTTCATATGGTTCGGGCCGGTCGCCCAGGCCCCCTGGTTGTACTGGGCAGTCATCCACGAGTAGGCGATGTGGTGGGACTGCTCGCAGATGGACGTGTGGTCGTACCAGTTGTTCGAGCCGAAGGAACTGATGACCCACCGCTTGGAGTAGTCGTTGCGCCCTGGCTCGATTCGGCCGGCCAGAAACACGAGCTGGTTATTCTTGGGCCCGAGGTCAGGGTGATCGGGATCGATCAGGAGGCCGAGCTCGGACGCATGCTTGCTCTTGAACTCTGCCAGCGTCATGGTCTTCTTGGCTACCGCCGAGGCGTCGTCGGCTAGGGCCTTCATTGTCTTAGCGTCCTTGATGACGAAGAGGTCCTTCAGCCCCGGCACGACTCTATCCTCGCCGATGCTGGCAAAGAGCTTGCCGCCCTGGACGATCTCCTTGATAGCCTGATCGAAGGGGATGGTCTGCCACTGGCTGGAGCCTCGGGGCCCGGCTCGCTTTAGCACTTTGCGGATCCGGTAGGGGTCATAGATAGTCTGGATGCCGGCCTGGCCCTTCGGGCACAGCTTGCCGTCGACTCTGGCCGCCTGATCCAGCGGAGTGCTGTAGCTGATCTGCGGTAGCATCGTCTGCGGCCCGTACGGGCTGCCATCGATCTTGAGCAGCAACCCGTTCAGTATCTTGCCCTTTATTGTGCACTGGGTATTGCACTGGAGGCAGGCGCTGTAGATCTGTTGTTCAGGCCCGGCCAGTGGATAGGCGCCGTCGGCACTCCCCGGGGCCTGCCCCACGGCCCCTAGGGCTCGGGGCGCCTGCGTGGCGAGCAAGGCGCCCGCCCCCAGGAACGCTCCCAGGCGAACAAAGTCGCGTCGTGTAACCATTAGTTCGCGGTCTTCCACGTCTTGGGTCCTCCTTCCTTTCCGGTTACCAAGAGGGGCAAGCGGTCCAGGCCGACGAGGAAGACCAGCCCCGCAAGGCCAATAATGCCCGCGCTTACCGCCCACTCCATCGCGCTCGGGAAGTAGCTGAACTGTAAGCGGGGTTCGACGTACGCTCGCGCCAGCGCCTCGATCTCGGGGACGGCCAGCGCCGGCAGGATGATGTTGACCCGGGCCACGGCAAAGCCCACGAGCGTCAACATTCCGGCGAGCCCCGCCGCCGTGCCGTTACGCGCCATTCTCGGTAGTGCCAGGATGGCGATCGGAATGAGTGAGCCGGCCAGCAGCTGCAGCAGCCAGAAGGACCACCAATACTGTCCGTAGAGCACGGCGTTCACCGCATCGATATTCTGGGGAGTGCCACCATAGACGCTTTGCGAGAAGTCCGCCCAGAGGAAGTATAGTTTGGCCAATTGCAGCCCAATCGTTAGAAGGGCAAGCGCCCATAGCCTGCTCGAGCGTAAGGCATCATGCCGATCGGTGAATAAGCTCACAATGACCAGCAGCGCCGCCGCCCCCGAAGCGACCGAGAACACCGGAAACTGCACCGGCAGCAGCCCGACGTGCCAGAAGGGACGTGAGCCCACCACCCCGAACAAGGCGCCTACCCCACCGCTGAGGAACAGCGCCAAGACCACGCCGCCGACGAGCAGTAGGTTCAGCCCGCGACGAGCCGCACCACGCCCGGCGCTGAGGGCCAGGGCCGCCAGCGTGAGGGCGCCGAACGCCGTGTAGCCCCAAACAATCTGGGTCATCACGGACTGGAAGTTGGGGTTGAAGTACACCTTCCAGATGCGCAGCGGATGACCGAGGTCCACCCAGATAAAGAACAAGCCGGTCCCCAGGCTGACCAGGGCGGCGAAGAGGGCGACGCGCCCCAGACCGACGAAGAGGCGCAGCCCGAACAGATAGTCTAGGGTAGCGAAGAAGAACAAACCACCTGCCAAGCCGACGAAGAAGACGTACTGGGCCACCCACAGTCCCCATACCACGTAGGAACCATAGCCCACCTGCTCGTGCCCGGTAGTCAGCCGACCGAAGAAACCCCACAGTCCAACCAGGATCAGGAGCCCGGCCAGTGCATAGAGGCCCTTGCGCAGCATACCGCTCACCTCCTACAAGAGATAGAAGACGCGGGGCGAAGTTCCCAGGTCTTCCTTAAGGCGCATTTGGTTGCTCTGGCCCACGAGCGAGGACACCAGGGCGGTGGTGTCGCCCAGATCGCCGAAGTAGGTCGCGTTGCCGATGCAGGTGCTCACGCAGGCCGGCAACATGCCCTCGGCGATGCGGTGCAGACAGAACTGGCACTTGCGCACGTTGCCGATGGGAGAGGTGTCATTCTGGCGAGGCCACTGCTTGCCGTACTCGAAACTTGGCGCGAGCTCGTAAGACTGTACGGCCGGGGTGTTGGCCGTGTAGAGCTCTCCGAAGTCGAAGGTACGTGCACCGTAGGGGCAGGCGGTGATACAGTAGCGGCAGCCGATGCACTGCTCGTAGTTCACTTCGACGATGCCGTCCGCTCGCTTGAAGGTAGCGCCCACCGGGCAGACCGGCACGCAGGGAGGGTTGTCGCACTGCATGCATGGACGGGGGGTGAAGCGGCGGGTGACGTTAGGGTACTTGCCCAGTTCCTCTTCCAGCACCGGCCGGTAGACCACCCCGGGTGGGAGACGGTTCTCCGACTTGCAGGCAACGGTGCAGGCCGAGCAGCCGACGCACTTGCGCAGGTCGATGACCATCGCCCAGCGCCGCTCGTTCACTGGCTTAGCCAGGGCTCGCTGCAGTTCGCGCTGCATCCGCAGCAATTGGCTCTCCCGCTCGACGACTTTAGGGAGCTCGGGCGCGTCGGCGGGCTTGGCGGGCGGTGCGGCCGACGTCCCGGTAGCCGTGGCACCTGCCAAACCTGCCAGCAGGCCAGCTGCCCCGCCTCCGAGAATGAAGCGGCGCCGCGACGCATTCTTCTCCTCCATTTCCCTGTTCTCCTTTACTGGCTTGTCCAGGTGGGTTTGTACCCCCCGGGCGAGTGCTCCCGGTCGGCAGGCACAGTCCGGTACCTAGCTCCCCAATATTGGGCCAAGGTAAGAGCGCCCGGTAGCAGGAAAAGCGATAGACATAGCGGTCTACTGTCAGGAAAAGACCACGGGCCAAGCCGTTGATGTCAGGCTTTTCCTGACATGTACATTCGGCCAGGATTGGGAGTGGCGTGGGAGCGGGGCAGGACGAGGTCGGGGTCGGACAGGTAGTGGCTCGCCCGCCGCGGAGCGCCTGTTACGCCTAGTCGCCTGTCGTGAGGAGGCCGTGGCGTAGGGCGTAGCGCACGAGCTCTGCCCGACTGCGTAGACTTAGTTTGTCCATCAAGCGCGCCTTATAGGTTTCGACGGTCTTGCCGCTCAGCCCCAGCTGTTCGCCTACCTGAAGGCTCGTGTAACCGGCGGCCAGAAGCTTGAGGACGGCTAACTCTCGTTCGCTCAGACCAGACGGGGACAGTGACGGGCGAGCGTCCTCGGGCCGTCCCAGGTATCTATTGACCAGTAGATGCGTGAGAGAGGGGTAGATGTAGGTTTCCCCGCGTGCCACGGCGCGAATGGCCGCCATCACTTCGGTGTCAGCGGCCTTCTTGAGGACATAGCCTGCCGCGCCGTTCTCAAGGGCTCGGCGCAGGTACCCCTCGTCGTCATACATCGTGAGCACGAGTACCCTGACTTCCGGTGCTGCCAGGCGCAACCGAGGGATGGCTGCCAGTCCATCCAGGTGTGGCATATTAACGTCGAGGAGGGCGACGTCGGGGCGCAGGTTGGTGACCTCACGAATGGCGCTCTCGCCATCCTCTGCCTCGCCCACCACCTCCATATCGGGTTGGCCGTTGAGTAGGGCGCGCAGACCCGCCCGCAACACTGCGTGGTCGTCCGCAAGGAGCACCCTTATCTGCTTGCTCACGATACCGTCACCTCCACTAGCGGCACCTCTACGAAGACCGTGGTGCCGACACCAGCGCACGACTCTATGGTCAAGGTACCGCCCACAAGCGCCGCCCGCTCGCGCATGCCGAACAGCCCCAAGCCGCTTTCGTTACCGTCCATCTCGAAGCGTTTCGGGTCGAAGCCGCAGCCATCGTCCTCTACGATGCCAACTACCCGATCGTTTCGGCGCTCCAGAAGCACGGCCACCCGTCTCGCTTTGGCATGGCGGGCCACGTTAGTCAAGGCTTCCTGCACGACCCGGTAAATGGTCGTCTCTACCTGGGGCGGCAGGCGCAGCCCCTCCATCCCGGTGAGCTGGAAGTCGATCTCCAGGCGGTGACGGGTGGCGTACTCGCGCGCGTGATGCTCAAGCGCCGGACCCAGCCCCAAGTGATCAAGGGCGCTGGGGCGCAGTTCGCGGGCCAGCCCGTGCACCGCGGCCAGAGTACGGGCGGCGATCTCGCGTGCTTCCCTAGCACGGGGGCGCACTTCCCCCTGGTCGCTGCTCTCCTCCATCAGCCTAAGGGTCACTAGAAGCGAGGTAAGCGCCTGGCTCGTTTCGTCGTGCAGCTCGCGCGCGATGCGCTTCCGCTCCTCCTCTTGGGCGCTGATGATCTTGTCGAGCAGCTGCACGCGTAGCTCCTCTTTTCGGGTCACCTCCTCCCATAGGCGGGCGTTCTCGAGCGCGATGCCGATCTGGCTGCCGATCGCCGCGAGGATGTCCAGTTCCTCTCGAGCGAACTCGCGCTCAGTGGCTGCGGCGAGGTTCATTACTCCCAGGGTGCGCCCTTTGGCCACAAGCGGCACACTAAGATGTCCGTAGTAACCGAGGCGGCTGAGGAGTGCGCAACGTCCCGCGGCCGACTCGACGAAGCGAGCCTGGCCTGAGGCAATGACCGCCCGACAGTCGCACTCATCGCGCCCTTGGGTCTCGGATGAAGGAAGCCCAGCGTCGCTGAACCCCAGCTGCGCGCCCAGGCGAAGCGATGTGCCATCCGGCTCTAGAAGCCATACCCAGCCCGCCGCCAGCGCCGTCAGCTGGAGGGAACGGTCGAGGGCCGTATCCAGTACGTCGTGCAACGATCGCGACTGGCTGACGGCTGAGGCCATCAGGTTGAGGGCCGCCAGTTCGCGATTACGACGAAGCAGACGCTGGTTGTACTCCTCCCCCTGCCGGTGAGAGCGCGCCAGGCTCTCCGCCATCGCGTTGAACGCCTGCCCAAGCACGCCGATCTCATCCCGGGTTCGCGGCCGCACGCGGGAACCAAGGTCGCCCCGTTCAACCGCACGGACCACGTTCACCAGCTCGGAGACCGGCCGCGTGAGGATGATCGTCAGTAGGTAGGCGAACGCCAGCCCAAGCAGGCTGACTACGCCCGTCATAATGAGCAGTTGGCGTGTCGACGCCTCCAGTTCGGTAACCATCCGACGGTCCGATAGCCCCACCCTCGCCGTGCCGGCGTACCCCTCGAAGATGGGTACCGCCACGTCACGGATCAGCCCCTCCTCGGTCGCGAGAACCTCCAGATGGGAGCGACCCTGCGCCGTGACTGCGTTCGCCTCGACGAGCGCATCGGATATGGCACTGCCCAAAGTGTGCACGAGCGGCGTGCCATCGCTCCCGAGCACAATAACGTACCGCACATCGCGGTTGTTCTCCAGGGTATCGCGCGCCAGCTCATAGAGACCGTACGTGTTGTTGGTCAGTATGAGATCGCTGGAGCGTGCCGCCAGGTCGCGGGCGACCGACACGGCCCGTTCGTCCAGCTCTCTCCCGAGTACTTCGGCCAGGTGCGCGTGCAGTTGGTAAGTTGCCCCCAGGCCCAGAAGCACCACCAGCCCGACGACGATGCCCATGATCTTGACCTGAATGCTTACGCGATCCGCCAACGCCAACAGCCGAAGGCTCATCGCTGCCCTCGTAACTCGCGCACCATCTGCCGCACGGGCTCATAGATCGCCTGGTCGGGCACCATGAAGCGGTCGATGCCGAGGCCACTCAGAATCGCCTGGCCCTCCGGGTCGACGTCAAGGCCAAGGATGATCTTGCTGAGGGCTTCCTTGAGGTCCGGAGAAAGGGCCGGGTGTACGACGACCGGTGGCGCCCCAAAGGGGACGGAGCGTAGGAGGACGCGAGTGCGCTCGGCCAGCTCGGGGTTACGCGAGATCGCCGCCTCGTACACCAGGCTGTCCACGGAGGCAGCGTCCACCATCCTGTCGGCAACCGCCTTGATGGAGTTGTCGTGACTGTAGGTGAAGACGACGCTGCGGAAGAAGCCGTCCGGGTTCTCCCCGCTCTGCCAGAGGAGGTAGGTAGGATAGAGGCGTCCAGTGTTGGAATTGGGGTCGGTAAAGGCGAAGGTCTTGCCCCGCAACTGCTCAAGGCGAACAACGGGGCTGTCGGCAGGGACAATGACGTAAGCCCGGTATAGGGGCTCTCCGTTTATCACCGGGGCAGCGATCAGCTCCATGCCGAAGTCCTGCTGCCCTTGCACGTACGCCAGGGTGCAAACGAAGGCGAGGTCGATGCCGCCGTCCCGGATGAGGTCATTCACTTCCGCGTAGGTCTTGCGTTGAACCAGTTCCACCGGGCGATTCAGCTTCTTGCTGATGTACTGCAGCAGGTCCTGGTAGGTCTTGAAGGTCTCCTTGGGCGAGATGACGCCGGAAATGGCCACCCGCAGCGGGGCGCGAGTCGGTTGTCCCGAGGGGTTGGGCTGAGCCTGGCCCGGCGCGGTGAGTTGCACTCGCTTATATTCTGGACCGGCCGAACACGCCGTGAGGAGCACCGCGAAGAGGGCAAGGATAAGCCAGGATGCGATCTTCCTCATACAAGCCCGCCCCTCGGGTTAATATCTCCCGACAGAGACATGCCGTTCTGCAGCGTCGTACCCGACACTGGGCACGCGATACGACGTAGTCCGTAATGCCTAGCCGAGCGCAGTCGGCGCTGTCTTGACAGAACGGACCGACTGCGTGCCAGGATTATAGTCGGGAGCTAAAGAAGTTGTATACAGGCCTACGCCGGTCAAGTGAAGTCTCCGTGCGTCCCGGGGAGCATAGGGGCTCGCCGCCTACAATCTCACTGCCTTCACGAAGGCCGATACGACCAGCGTGCCGGGGGCGAAGCCCAGATTCGCTGGCACTAACTGACGGAGTTCCTCGGGCGCGTCGGCGGCGCTATAAGCCTATAAGCCTTCAACGGACCTTGACGAATACCAACGGTATCCGTAGACCCTAGCTTCAACCGTACCAGGGCTTGTCGTCCGGCTCGACCCGCAGGCCGTCCACGAGCTTGTTGAAGCCGCTGAATAGATCGACGACCGCCATCAGTTCGAGCACCGCCTCGTCGTCCAGGCCCAGCTTCCGCACCGCGGAAGTGTGGACCTCCATTCAGTAGCCGCAGGCGTTCACCGCCGAGACCGCTACGGCGATGATCTCCTTGGTCAGGCGGTCTAGCTTGCCGGTCCTCACCATGACGGCCTTGACCTTGTTCCAGTTGGCCTCCAGGTAGTCGGGGTTGGGGGCCGTGACCTTGTAGAGGTTGGGGACGAAGTCGATGCCGAGGGTGGCTTTGATGTCTGCGTAGATCTCTGCCACCTTCCCGGTCGCCTCCTCCTCGGAAACCATCTTGACGAGCGCCATCGTTGCTGTCTCCTTTCTTGCCGCGTCATGCGGGCACGAGCGTGCTAGGCTAACGCAAGCCAACCACTGCCAGACTGTCCAGGAAGGGGATGATGGCTAGGGATTCTTATCCAACAGTTCGATAACGTCGGCCGCCACCTCGCCTGTGATGGCGATGCACTGCTCTAAATGTTCGGGCGAGCCCATTTCGAACTTGCGAATGAGCGCCAGCAGCAGCACGGCGGCCACCACACCCACCTTGCCGATCGCCTTGAACTGCGTCAGCCCGAAGCCATAAGCCAGCGTCGATAACGTGAATGAGCCCGCGCTCAAGCCGGTGAGGTAGAAGTAGATAGCGATTGGCAGCCCCAGCGGCGACTCGTGCGCGACGTTGTAGATGACGACTATGTTGCCCTCCAAGCTCCCCTCCTGCCAGTTTCCTGCGGGCGAAATCAGCGCTCGGCGCCGCCGTACGTTCGCATCGCCGCCGAGTCTGCCGCGATGTAATACACGTGAGGGTCGGTGTCCTTCTCGGGCTTCAGCACTTGGGTGGCGTTGGTGGCTAGAAGCTGCGATATCTCGCTACGCGGGTCGTTGATGTCTCCGAAGACCAGCGCCCTCGTCGGGCAGGCGTCCACGCAGGCCGGCAGCAGCCCGGCGTCCACCCGGTGCTGACACCACTGGCATTTCTGCACGATGTGCTTGGTCGGGCTGAGATAGCGCACGTCGTAGGGGCAGGACGCGATGCAGTATTTGCAGGCGATGCAGCGGTGCGGGTCGACCATTACGATGCCGTCTTCCCGTTGAAAAGTCGCCTGGGTGGGGCAATTCCGCACGCAGATTGGGTTGGCGCAGTTGTTACAGAAAGTGGGTAAGAACGATTTGCTCACGTGGGGCAAGGCGCCCTTCTCCACCTGCTTGACCCAAGTGCGGTACACGCCCAGCGGCACCGCCATTTCGCTCTTGCAGGCGATGGAGCAAGCCTGGCAGCCGATGCAGCGGCGCAGGTCGACGAGCATAGACCAGCGAACCTTGCCCAAAACTCACCCCCGGCGACGCGCTAAATAGCGCCATCACGGCCAGGCGGGGCCGGGCTCGGCGCCCGCTGGTCCAAACGATAGTCAAGGAAAGGGGACGAGGGCGGCCCTCGGTCAGAAGCCAAGGGCTGGCGCTGCAGCTGCGCGAGCAATCCGGCGCTGGGGGAAAGGGCAGCTTAGCTCTTACTAAACACAGCAAACCGTGTGTTAGGGTAATGTAACATCCGGTCGTGGGTAAGTCAACTACTTGAGCCGTGGCAAGGTGGGCCGTTGCCCGGGCGGCGGTTCCCAATCGGTTCCCCTGAAGGGCTGCCTGATTGGCAGGTCGCTCCGGAAGGACCCCGCGCCCGGCCCCTCGTTGCCGGGCGCGGGGTGAGCCCCTATAATGGCCGTTACTGCCGCTCGATAATTGGAGGTTGCCCATGTCCGTCCCCGGCAAAGACCGCAGCGTCGAGATAGTCGAGACCCCCGAGCGCACGGCGCACCGCGCCCTCCTGTACTCGCTGGGTCTGACCCGCGAGGACTTCGCTAAGCCCTTTGTCGCCATCTGCAACTCGTGGAACGAGATCGTGCCCGGCTGCGTGCACCTGCGTCCGGTGGCGCGGGCGGTGCGCGAGGGCATTATCGCCGCGGGTGGCGTGCCCTTCGAGTTCAACACCATCGCCGTCTGCGACGGCTTGGCCCAGGGCCACGTGGGCATGAAGTACTCCCTGCCCAGCCGCGAGATCATCGCCGCCTCGGCCGAGATTATGTTGCAGGCGCACCGCTTCGACGCGGTCGTCTTCGTTTCGTCCTGCGACAAGATCACGCCCGGCATGTTGATGGCCGCGGCGCGGGTAAACATCCCGGCTATCTTCGTTCCGGCCGGCATCATGGGGCCGGGCGTTTACCAGGGCAAGAAGTTTGCCCTGCCGGGAATGCGGGAGTACTCCGGCCGGCATCTGGTGGGCGAGGTCTCCGACGAGGAGCTGGCGCACATCGAGGAGCTCGGCTGTCCCACCCCCGGCACCTGCGCCATGATCGGCACCGCAAATACTATGGCTTGCCTGGCCGAGGTGCTCGGTATGACCCTGCCGCTGGGGGCGACCACGCCCGCGGTGGCTTCGGCCAAGCTGCGCGAGGCGCGCGCCGCCGGCCGGCGGGTGGTGGCGCTGGCCAGGGAAGGCGTCCGCCCCTCGGACATCATGACCCGTGCCGCCTTCGAGAACGCCCTGCGCGTTACCCAGGCCGTGGGCGGTTCCACCAATTCCCTGCTGCATCTGCCCGCCATCGCCTCCGAGCTGGACATCAAGCTGGATATGCGCGACGTCGACCGCGCCAACGACAGCACGCCGCTCATCGCCAAGATCAACCCTTCTGGCACGCACACTATGGACGACCTGCACCGGGCGGGGGGCATGCCGGCGGTCTTCCAGTCTCTGGGCGCGCTGCTCAACCGGGAGGCGCACAACGTCTGTGGCCGGAGCGTGGGGGAGATCGCCGACGGCGCGGCTTGGGCTGACAGGGAGGTCATCCGCCCACGGGAAGAGCCCTACGCCCCCAAGGGTGGTTTGGTGACTATGTGGGGCAGCCTGGCGCCCGAGGGCGCCGTGGTCAAGCAGTCGGCGGCCAGCCCCAAGATGTGGGTGCACGAGGGACCGGCCATTTGCTTCGATTCGATGGAGGAGGCAGTGGCAGGGGTGCTGACCCGCAAGGTACAGTCCGGTTCCGTGGTGGTCATCCGCTACGAGGGGCCGGTCGGCGGACCGGGGATGCGCGAGATGCACATGGTAACGTCAGTGATGTACGGCGCCGGCCTGGCCGAGACCACGGCCCTGGTGACCGACGGCCGCTTCTCCGGCTCCACGCGGGGGCCCAATATCGGCCACGTTTCGCCCGAGGCGGCGGCCGGCGGACCGATCGCCCTGCTGCACGATGGCGACGTCATCAGCATCAACATCCCCGAGCGCCGGTTGGAGCTCAAGGTGGGCGAGGCCGAGCTGGCCCGGCGCCGGGCCGACTGGCGCCCGCCGCAGCGGGTGGAGAAGGGCATTCTGGGTCTGTACGCCGCTCTCTGTGGCTCGCCTATGTCGGGGGCGGTCTGGAAGGCGGAGTGTAAACAATAAATGAAGGAGCGGGCGCAGCAGCGCCCGCTCCTTCATATGACCGGTTGAAGCCAGCTGGCTAGCTCGGATTCAGCCAGCGACGGACCTGGCCTAGGAAGCGCTCGCGCCGGTCGGGGTCCGGATAATAGAGAATCAGGACCACCGAGCCCGCGGCCGCGAGCCAGAGTAGCGCCGAGATGGTGCCGAAAACGAAGCCCAGCAGTGACCCGGCAGCGTCGCCCAGCTCTCCGGCCAGGGCGTCTGTCCCTTTGCGCATGGTTTGGGCACCCTTGCGCAGAGAGCCGCCGATGCCGCTGGCCGCCTTGGTCCGCGCGCGGGCGCTGGCACCCGTCTCCATGAGCGTGCCCCAGAGGCTCTCGAGGGTGGAGCTGACGCCCTGGGCCGTGCTTCGTCCCCTCTCGCCGAGGTCCCGGGTTATGTCCTGGCTCTGCAACGTGCCTTTGAGGTCGGACTGGACCCGCCGGCGAACGCCGGGCACGGCCAGCGAGGCCAGCCCGCCGAGCAAAAGGAAAGCCGTGCCGGCAGCGGCCAGCACGGACCACGAGAAGATACTGCCCCTGTTCGCGTTCTGACTATCCACTGCTTGTCACCCCCTGTGGGGATGGCAAGGTGCACAGCTCGTGCCAGGGATCAGATTATGACTCTCTCTATGCGGTAGCGCATCTTGCCGGCAGGGGCATCCACCTCGACTACGGCGCCCTGGGTATTGTCGAGCAGTGCCTTGCCGACAGGTGAGGCGATCGATAGCTTGCCTTCACGCGGGTTGGCCTCGCTGGGACTCACCAGCGTGTAGCGCACCTCTTCTTCGAAGTTGAGGTCACGCAAGACGACGACGCTGCCGATGCCCAGTCGCCCGCGGCTGACGCCGACTCCCTGGCCGATGATCTCGGCCCCTGCCAGCACGTGCTCCAACTCGCGGATGCGCGCTTCCACCATTCCCTGCTGGTCCTTGGCGGCGTGGTAGGGCGCGTTCTCCCGGATGTCCTTGTCGCGGCGGGCCTCCAGGATCTGGGCGGAGATCTGCGGCCGAACAATGGTGGTTAGGTGGTCGAGCTCCTCCTGCAGCTGTTTGTAGCCCTCCGGAGTCAGCTGCACCACCTCGGCCTCGACGGTCTCCACGGCAGCGGATTTCCTGGTGCTGGCACGGCGAACCTTAATGTGCTTGGCCAGGTTCTCGCCGATGTAGTTTTGCGCCTCCAGAAAGCGCAGAAGGCCGCGCAGGGGCGCCAGCCGCAGGGCAACGTCGGCGCCGGTTGCTTCCACCTGTGACTGGTACGTCTCGACTTGGCGCAGGCCCAGGTCGGCCGGCGGCTGCTCGGCACCGAACCAGCGCACGAAGCGGAGCACTTCTGGCTGTTGATCTACACGCTCCGCCGGCGAGAGGCTGCTCAGGTACTCGGCGGCGGCTTCGGCCATCGTATTAGCATTCAGGGTCATGGGCTGTCTCCCTCGGACGGTTCCTCGAAAACGATCTCTGCCAGTTCCTGGCGGTAGGAGGCCGGCAGTTCCATGAACAGGCCGTTGGCTTCGGCGGCCACCTTGCCATCGGGCAGGAGGGCTCGCCCCGCTGCCTCCAGCACGCGACCGCGCACACGGACTATCTCAGCTTCGATGCGCAACTTCTGGCCCACGTGTACCGGCTGCCGGTAGCGGACCTGCATCCGCGCCGTCACCACCCACATGTCCTTCAGGAAGGCGACGCGCCCGATCGTCTCGTCCAGGAGGGTGTAGATAATGCCACCATGCATCACGCCCGGGTAACCCTGATGCTGATCGCCCGGGGTGAATTCGGTCCAAACCTTCTGGCCGTCGTGATAGAAGGCGACCTTGAGGCCGATAGGATTCTCGTTGCCGCAGACGAAGCACTTGCGGTAGCCGGGCTGGCGCCGGGTCGCGCTCTTCTCAGACATAAACCCCTAGACGCCTAGAGCGGTCGAGATTCTTTGCAGCTGCTCGCCGTCGAGGCGCTCTTCCCGTCTCGACTTGCGCAGGAAGGCCTTGAGGTCTTTCTGGGTGAACACGGGCACTGCCGGATCAGTCACCGTCAGCTTGGCCCGGGCGTCGAGAAAGACGATCATCGGCTGGAATGGCAAGCCCTCCAATTCCTCCTCCGAGAACTCGGAGGCCAGCAGCTTGCGTACCGCCTCGGTCTCCCGGAGCGCATCCTGCGTTGGATTGCCAAAACTGCCCTCGAAAAGCGTGCGCAGAAACTGGAAAAGGCCCGTTTTGCGTCGCCACTTGCTGCCTTGGTTGACGATTACGCCATCCTGGCGGCGCACGTGCATGACGAAGATGCCGGAAGGCCCGATTAGAACATGCAGTACCGACGGCAGTAGGGGCAGGTAATTGAAGAACCGGTAGCGGTGGTCCAGCCCCTTCAGGTCGAACGCCAGAACCTCGTCCTCTCTGGGTCTCATCACCCAGCGCACGTGGTAGGAGCGCCCCGTGTTGAACGCCGTGAAACCGCCGATGACCAGCACCCACATCAGGGCCGCGATGATCGGCTGGTTGAACAGCGTCGACAGGGGCTCGACGAAGGTGGCGACAATCAGAATCAAGTAGCCCGCGGCGAGCAGAGCGCCTCCGCCCCAGCTCATCACGCGGCTCCAAAACCGCCAGCGCTGAAGGAAGCGCTCGTTGACGACTACCTGCAAGCCCAATCCTCCTCTAGTCCTCGTAGCGCGCGCAGATCAAGCAGGCGTTCTGGCCGCCAAAGCCAAAGGAGTTGGACATGGCGTAGCGGATGTCGGCCCGCCGGGCGACGTTGGGTACGTAGTCGAGGTCGCACTCTGGGTCCGGCGTCTCCTGGTTGATCGTGGGATGGATCATGCCTTCGCGCAGTGACATTATACACGTTATGGCTTCGGCCGCGCCCGCCCCGCCCAGCATGTGCCCCACCATCGACTTGCTGGAGCTGATCGGGACCTTGTAGGCGTAATCCCCGAATGCTTTCTTGATGGCCTTGGTTTCCGCGGCGTCGTTGAGCGGCGTCGCCGTGCCGTGAGCGTTGATGTAGCCGATCTCCTCCGGACGCAGGCCGGCGTCCTTAAGAGCGAAACGGATGGCTCGTGCCGGGCCCTCGCCCTCGGGGTCGGGCATCACGATGTGGAAGCCGTCGTTGGAGGCGCCGTAGCCCAGAATCTCCGCCAGGATGGGCACCCTCCGGCCCAGGGCGTGCTCCAAATCCTCGAGAATGAGCACTCCCGCGCCCTCGGCCGGCACGAAGCCATCGCGTCCGGCATCGAAGGGCCGGCTGGCCTTCGTAGGCTCCTCGTTGCGGCCGCTCATTGCCCGCATGATACAGAAGCCTGCCAGCCCCAGCTCGCACAGCCCCGCCTCGGTGCCGCCCACGATCATGGCCTTGGCCAGGCCACGGCGGATGACGTCGGCGCCCTCGCCGATGGCTTGCGTGCCCGCGGCGCAGGCCGTGATGACGGTGGCGTTGTAGCCCTTGGCGCCGAAGATACGGCTGGTGTGGGCGGCTGCCATGTTGGGCAAGAACATAGGTACAAAGAAGGGGCTGATCTTCGATCCGCCTTTGGCGACGAGTGCGCGGCATTCCTGTTCCAGCGTGCTGAAGCCGCCGACACCCGTGCCCATGTAGACCCCTACGTCCTCCTGGTTGGCGGGTTCGATACGCAGGCCCGATTGGGCGAGGGCGACGCGCGCCGCGGCCACAGCCAGCTGGCTAAAGCGAGCCATGCGCTTGGCTTCCTTGCCGTCCACGTAGTCGCGCGGGTCGAAATCGCGCACCTCGCCGGCGATGCGGGTCGGGTAACCGCTGGGGTCGAACTGCGTGATGGGGCCGATGCCCGAGCGGCCGGCCACGAGGCCGCGCCAATGGGCGTCCACGGTGTTCCCCAGCGGGCTGAAGACGCCCATGCCGGTGACGACCACGCGCCGGTCGCCCGGTCGGCCGTTCCTCGACCAACGCTCTGCCATTTGTTGCCACCTCGCCGCCATTGCTGGCGAGCGCTCTATCGCCCTGGGCTAGGTTAGTCCAAGGACAAAAGCGTGCCTGCGTCGCCGCACGCGGCGCAGGCAATAAGCGTAGGGTTGGCGCCCAGCGCCGGGGGCTCAGCTCGCCGGCACCGTTAGACCGGCCATCACCGCTTCGATGACGTTCTGCTCGGCGCCCTGTTGAGCCACCCGCAGGGCATTGCGAATGGCCTTGGCCTTGCTGCGCCCGTGGGCGATAATGACCATGCCCTTGACGCCCAGAAGGGGCGCCCCGCCATACTCCTCGTAGTCCATGCGCTTCTTGATACGCCGGAAGGCCGGCATCATCGCCGCCGCCGCCAGTTTGCTGAGCAGGCTGCTGCTCAGTTCCTCTTTGATCAGGCCGAAGAGGGTCTCACTCAGGCCTTCGCTCAGCTTCACCACCACGTTGCCCGTGAAGCCGTCGCAGACGATAACGTCGGCCTTCTCCCCGGTGGGCACGTCGCGCCCCTCCACGTTGCCGATGAAGTTGAGGTCGCTCTCGCGCAGCAGCTTGTGGGCCTCTTGCACCACCATAGTGCCCTTGGTGTCTTCCTCACCATTGGCCAGTAGCGCCACCCGTGGCCTGGCGCGCCCGAGCACCTTCTCCATGTATACGCTGCCCAGGAGACCGAACTGCCGTAGGTACTGCGGGCGGACCTCGGTATTGGCGCCGATGTCGAGCACCAGGCAGGGGCCGTGCGGAGTGGGGTAGAGGGCGCTGATGGCCGGGCGCTCGATGCCTTCGATGCGGCCCAGCACGAAGAGACCCGCCGCCAGGCAGGCACCGCTGTTGCCGGCGGAGACGAAGGCCTGCGCGCGGCCGTCACGTACCAGCTCCATGGCCACCACGAGCGAGGAGTCGCGTTTGCGCCGCACTGCCTGCACCGCGTGCTCCTCCATCTCCACCACCTCGGGCGCGTCGACCACCTCGAGGTCCAGACCGGCGGTGTCGTGTTTGGCCAGCTCGGCCTTGATCGCCGCTTCGCGGCCGACGAGAAGGGAGGAGATGCCGTGCAGACGCGCCGCCTCCACGGCTCCGGCCACCGGCTCGGCGGGGGCGTAGTCGCCGCCAAACGCATCCAGGGCCACCTTCAGCACCATTCCTCATCCTCCAGGGAGCACGACGGCGGTCTGCCGAGGGGTGGGCGAACTATCGACCGTGCCGGCCGGCCGCGCAGTGGGCTAAATGTAGCATAGGGGATGCACGCCGGTCAAGAAAGCGCTGGCGGTGCCGTTCCACCGGTGGTCAGGGGGGCAGATTGCCGCGCGGGCAAGCATCTGCCACTTCCATCTCCTCAAGGCACGGATTCCCGGAAGGCGATCAAGCGCTGTACCCTCTGCCCGGCAAGGGCACCTATGTCGCAATTGGCAGGGTGAAGAAGAACGTGCTTCCTTTGCCTTCTTCGCTCTCCACCCAGATCCTACCGCCCTGGGCCTCGACGATGAGGCGGCTGATGTAGAGCCCCAGGCCCAGACCCTCGTGGCGCTGGCGCAGCTCCATCGCCCGATAGTAGCGCTGAAAGAGGTGGGGCAGTTCCGCGGGCCGGATGCCCGCACCTTCGTCCACCACCGAGACGACGACCTCGCCCTGGCCAGCCACCACCCGCACCAACACCGGCTTGTCGGCCACGCTGTACTTCAAGGCGTTGCCCACCAGGTTCACCACCACTCGCTCGATCAGGGCGGGATCGACCAGGACCGGCGGCAGCCGACCCGGCGCCTCCACCCGCAGGCGGACCTGCTCGGCCACCGAGCTCACGTGGCCGGCGATCGCCGTGATTAGGCGCAGCGGCTCGACGGCCTCCTTATGTACCTCCATCTTCCCGGCTGCCAGGCGGGTCGAGTCCACCAGGTCCTGGATCATTCCTCCCATCCTCTTGGCGCTGACGGCGATGCGCTCGGAACCGGTCGCCTCGCGCGCCAGCCCCGCCTGCGCGAGCTTGGGCTGCAGCCACTGAGCGGTGCCGCCGATGACGGTGAGCGGCTGGCGCAGGTCGTGAGAGACGGCCCGGATGAAGTCCTCGCGTTGCTCCTCCATCTCGTGCAGGGAGGTAATGTCGGCGAAGACGACGACCGCCCCGAGGAGGCCCCCGTCGGCGCCACGAATCGGCGCCGCGGAGCTGCTGAGCCAGGTCTTGCGCTCGCCCCGCCGCACGACCATCCGGTAGTCGAGCACCGTCTCGCCGCGTAGCGCCCTTGCCACCGGTACGTCGTGCGCCGGGAGGGGCTTTCCATCGGGTGCCTCCCGTGGCACGAGACGTAGTCGCTCCGCCACGCTCAGGCTGCATTGGTCGGGCGTGTAACCGAAGATCGCCTCGGCGGCCGGGTTCAGGCGGACGATAGTACCGTCGGGAGCGTCGATTATCACGCCATCCGGGATGGAGGCGATAGTGGCCTCCAACTCCGCCGCCTGGCGCTGGATCTCAGCCAGCAGCCGCTCCCTCTCAGAAGTCCTCGCCGCCAGTGTGTCGCGCATCTCGGCGAAGGATGAGACCAGGTCCCGCACGTCGCTCGTGCCGCTGTGGGGTAGAGGCACCGCGCTGTCGCCCCGCGCCAAAGCGGCCAGCGGACCCGCCAGCGCCCTCGCCACCTGGATGCCCGCCGCCATGGCCAAGACCATGGCCAGCAGCAGCAGTCCGAAAGCCGTGTTGCGCGCGCTTCTCACCGCCACCAGCGCCTCGCCGGCCGGCTGCTCCACCACCACGGCCCAGCCGAAGTCGGGTACGCCGGCGTAGGCCGCCAACACATCGCCGCTGGGCGTGGCAGAACTCACCACCCCGCGCTCGGCGGAGCGGGCCAGTAGGCTCGCCACCGTCGGCGTGGCGGAGAGGTCGGCGAAGCGCGCCACCAGGCTCTGGTCCGGGTGGGCGACAGCATGCCCCGCGGCATCGACCAGGTAGACCACGCCCCCCGACACTGGACTGGTCTGGTTGAGCAGTGCGGCGACGTGGTTGGACGCGAGGGATACGCCCACTACCCCGATCAGACTGCCATTGGCCTGCCGGACGGGCTGAAACATCGCGAAGACCGGTTGCCGCGGAATGCGCCCGATGGCAACGCTGACTAGCGGCGCGTTGGTGCGCCGGAGCTCCTCGAAGGGCTCGCGCCCCCCGATGTCGGTCGGCGGCTGGCCATCGCTGCGGGCAAAGCCAGTGCCCGCGGCATCGAAGGTGTTAAAGGCGACGACATCGGGGTAAGTCTCGCCGTAGCTGCGAAGGACCGCCTGCTGGGCCGCCGGGGGCAGGTCGAGGAGGCCGGGGTAGGCCGCCAAAGTGACCAGGGACTTGCGATACGAGCCGACGTAGTGTGACACATCGCTGGCCGTGGCGACGGCCGACGCCTCCAGGCCGGCCTCCACCTCCGCTCGGGTCAGCCGCTCCTGGTCGGCGGTCACTAGCCCCACTACCAGAATCAGGGGTAGGGCAGCGGCGAGGGCCAGAACGAAGGCCAGCCTGGCGGAGAAGGAACGAGGGTCCAGCCGACCGAGGCGCGGACCGGTCCAGGGCAAGGAGGCGACCAGAGGCGCCAGACCGCAGTAGAAAGCGATACCGGTCCAAGTCCCAGCGGGGACGAAAACGGCCAGCCCGTAAGTCAGGCTCGGCAGCAGGATGGCCAGGTGCGCCAACCGGTAGGGCCAGGGTGAGAGCAGCGGGCGGAACTGGGCGAAGATCAGCCCGGCGCTGGTGACCAGGAAGGCAGCCCCGTAGAGCGAGAGGTGCGGGCGTAGGGGGTCATACAGGGGGGCGGTGAACTGCGCGGGGAGGAGGAGCATCAGCGTGCCGTAGATAGCGTTGACCGCGCCGAAGACGACGGCGAACAGATAGCCGGAGTTGACACGTCCCGGTCGCTCCACGCGGGTGACCAATGGCGCCAGGGCAGTGCCAAGAGCGAGAACGATCTGGAAGATCGCCCCCGGCCACAAGCCGACCAGGGCCAGGTTGTAGCTCAGGGTGAGCAAGGCCGCCGCGGCGACGAAGTGGCAGGCCACCACCCAGCGGCGCCGCGCCCCCAGCACCACGCAGCCGATCAGCGCTACTCCTACCGCTAGGAAGAGGGACCCCACCCAGGGCAACTGGCCCTGCAGCGAGCCCCAGATCGGCCCGCTGAATTGGTGGGGTACCACCACCATGAGCGCGCCGTTGAGGCCACAGTAGAGGCCAATCGCCCCCTGCAGGGTGGTTAGCCGCTGCACCGTCGGTCTGACTGCCGCTGGGCCTGCCGGCTGAGCCGCGCCTGGCAGGCGTTGATCTAGAGGGGCGGCAACGTGCTTCCGTGGCTGCAGACCGGTTCCCATCGTGCCCACAAATACCGACTTCTCCGGGTTGCTGAAGATGGCCCGGCTGGATCAAGCCCAATCGAGCGGGGAGTGACCTCATTCGCGCCAATCGGCACGATGCAGCTGTGGTGACCACTGATGGTGACTACTCAGTATAGGTAGCTGTCTACCCCCCCCGTCAACAAGTGGCTCTTGACATCCGTGCATAACTGGCAGGTATGGCGGTAGGGGCGGGGCTCCGTACCCGCCCGCCCGTCTAATCCCCACGCCGAGCTGGCAACTACGCCGCTACGGCGGCCGCGGCCGCCCCCTTC
>JAMCYS010000080.1 GCA_023473795.1 Chloroflexota bacterium
CTGGCCAGCGATAGCGGAGACGCTCTGCCCATCGGCTGATAACTTGATGATCCAGGCGCGGTGCACTAGCCGCGGCGGCGCCGCCTGCGCGTGGCAGAGACGCTCGATCTTGGCACGCTCCTCATCGGTCAGTTCACGAACGCATATTGCCATCGACACACCTCCTGCTAGCTCTACCAGCAGGACGCGTGCCCCAGTTCAGGAACGACGCACTTAGCCGACGTGCGTCGTGATCCCCTGGGGTTTCTCAGCGAACTAGCGCGGCAATACGGCGACCTGGTGCCGCTGCGCTTAGGCCGGCGGCAGGCTTTCTTCATCAATAACCCTGATTACATCGAGTACGTGTTGGTGGCCAACCTCCCGTACACCGAGGCCGTGATCTGGGAAGCGCTACGACTCTACCCGCCGGCCTACGCCATCGGCCGCCAGGCGCTGGGCGACTGCGAAATAGGCGGCTACCCGTGCCGGCGGGTTCCTCCATCGTGGCCAGCCAGTGGGTGATGCACCGCGACCCGCGCTACTTCGCTGCGCCAGAGGAGTTCCGCCCGGAGCGCTGGCTGGATGGTCTGGCCAAGCGTCTGCCTAAGTTCGCCTAATTCCCCTCCGGGGGCGGCCCCCGCGTCTGCATCGGCAACCAGTTTGCCCTCGCCGAGACGCGCCTGGTACTGGCCGCCATTGCCCCTCGCTTCAGGCTGGAATTGGTGCCGGGGCAGAGAGCATCGTGCCCCGGCCCAGCATCACCTTGCGACCGCGCCACGGCGTGAAGATACAGCCGCGGCGCCGCCAGCCGTCGGCGGGGCGGTCGAGCAGCCAGGCGGCTTGATGCCACATCGCCCTTGCCCGTTGGCCGAGCACTTGACTGGTCCGCCTGGCATGGTAGAATAGAGGCGCAGGCTGGGAAGGAGGCCAGGGTAGGCCACGATCAGCCTAGCGCCGGGCGGCAAAGGGGCCCAGCAAGAAGAGCGACTGAACGTTGGGAAAGGGCCCGCCAGACGTCTGGCGGGCCCTTTTGGCGTTCGCGCGTACTTCGAGCTCGGCGGGAGGCGAGATTGCTGCCCGCCGAGTGGTAGGGCTACTGTCACAGTCGCTTGGCCCACCTACATCGCCCGCGAGGGCAACAAAGGGGGAAACGACCGTGAGCGAAGCTGGCATCTATGGCCTTCTCGTGTTTGCCTTGATCATCGCCGTAGCGGTGATTCTGAACCGGCTCGCGACCCGCGGTCAACGCAAGTAGCGCCGCGGCGCCCTAGTTCGCGATTTCGGTGCTGGCGGGTCTGGGTGCCTATGGGCAGGAACCGTCCCTATAGCCTTTGGCTGTCCAATTGCCCGTAGGTGCCGCGGTAGACGCTGCCTTTGATGTTCTCCCGGGCCAGGAAGTCGTGCGGATAGCCCAGTTCGATGGTGCTGGCTTCGTTCAGCTGATGCAGCTCGTCTGCCGACAGCACCAGGTCGAGCGAGCCGAGGGCGTCCTTGAGTTGGGCCTCCGTGCGCGCGCCCAGTATCGGCAGGGCGCCGCGCTGGCGCACCCAGGCCAGGGCCACCTGGGCCGGGCCGCGATCCAGTCGTTTGGCTATCGCCTGCACTGCCGCGGTGATAGCCAGATTGCGCTCGCTCAGCCGCGCCGCCGGCGTGATGTCCAACCGCCACGTCCCTCGGGATGCGGCCCCCTGGCTGTACTTGCCCGTGAGCACACCACCGCCGAGCGGCGACCAGGCGGTGACGCCGATATCCAGCGCCCGCGCCATGGGCAGTAACTCACGCTCTGGCGCCCGTTGCACGAGGCTGTACTCGATCCGCAGGGCGACGAAAGGTGACCAGCCACGCAGCTCGGCCAGAGTGTTGGCCTGCGCGACCGCCCAGGCGGGGGCGTTGCCGAAGGTCATGGTGCCGAGGGCCAGCTCGGCCACGCGCAGGCCGCTCTTGCCCAGACAACGATAGCGCACGTTTTGCCTCCTGGGGAGAAGGTTCGCTGCCAGGCAGCCTTGCTCTCGCCGCCGGGGGACCAGGGACATGATAGCACAGCGGGCCAGCCGGCCCAGGCATGGCTGCTGTCTGCTACAATTGGTTTGGCCGCCGGCACGGCGGCCCTGATGGAAGAGGGGGACGGCGGTGTTGCGCACGGTGCGGGCCATTCGCTATGTCGAGCCTCTGCGGGAAGGGGGCTCGCTGCCGGCCGTCGTCAATATTCTCCTCTGGGGGAGGCGTCTCTACTTGATCGACCACGGTGCCGCGCTCTACTTCCACCACCGCGACGACGATTTCGGCGCCCGCAGTGGCGATGCCTTCCCGCTGGTCAAGCAGCACGTGCTGCTGCCCTACGCGAGCCGGCTCAGCGCCGCCGACGCCCGCCTGCGGCCTCTCCTCGCCGAGCCCTTGCTGAGATCGATCCTAGGCGCGGTGCCCGCGAGCTGGCTAGCTTGGGCCGGCGATCCGGCGCGCCAGCGAGCGAACTACGTCTCGTACTTGCTGGATCGCCTGCAGGCATCCCACTTCTTCGTCGAGGAGGCCGAGCGTGCCCGCGCTGCACTCGTATGATTACGCCGTCGTGCGGGTCGTGCCCAGGGTCGAACGCGAGGAGTTCATCAACGTGGGCGTGATCCTCTTCTGCCGCGCCTGCCGCTTTCTGCAGGCGGAGGTGGAGGTCGACCGCGAGCGGCTGCTGGCGCTGGATCCCCAGCTCGATCTGGCAACCGTGGAGCGCCACCTGGCCGCCATCCCGCGGATCTGCGCCGGCGGCGAGGGCGCGGGCCCGCTGGGGCACCTTAGCCAGGCCGAGCGCTTCCACTGGCTGACAACGCCGCGCAGCACCGTCATCCAGCCCTCGCCCGTCCACGCCGGCCTCTGCGCCGACCCCGCCGCCGCCCTGGCGCACCTGATGGCGACCGTGGTCCGCCGGCCGGCCCCCCCGCCCGTTGCCAGCAGCAGGCCCGGCGATCCCTAGGCAGGCGCTTGACAATAAGATAGATTCGCTCTAGACTGGTCAATGGAGGGGTTCCCTGGCTTCCGTCTCGATCGCGCTGTTTGTCTGTCCGATTGGTCGTTCGTCGACGCCGTAGGTTCGTATCGAGAGGAGGTCCACTTTCGTGCCGCGGTTTATAGCCGTTCACACCCTGCCGTTCACCGTCGAACAAGCCGTGGAGAAGCTCAACGATCTGGCCACGCGCCAGTTGCCGGCCGGCGGTGCCTGGATGAACACCTGGTGCGACTTCGATGGCCACAAGTTCTTCTGCGAGTGGGAGGCTCCCAGCAAGGAGGTGCTGGTAGAGGGCTTCGAGGCCAACCAGGTGCCGTTCGACGCCATCCACCCGGTCCGCCACTACGACCCAACCAGCAGGAAACTGGAAGCTGCCGCCAGTACCGCAACTGCCTAACTTCCGGCCTGCTGCCGGAAATGCCGTGGTAACGTCCGCCCAGGCTGCCGGGCCCGCCCCAGCACCTGGGCTCTCACACACGGACAGCCTGGGACCCCTCCTCCCGCGATGGCTGCCGCGCAGGTTCAGAACTGCGCCTTCGCCGCGGATCGCTGCGGTCCGGCTTTGCCAGGGGCCGGCGCCCGGATGGTGGCCGCGAAATGCGGTACCTGGTATTATTGTCAATGTGAGGCCCGTCGCGGGCCTGACGCAGTAACGGTTGAGCCAACACTTCTGAACTAGTGCACGAACAGATGACCTCTTCGGGGATCGTCGGACCGAGGGACGTTGGCAGCCGCCCATCAGGGACGGTGATCCGCGCATCTGTGGACAACGGGCATTACCGACGACCTGTTCTGAGGCTGCACTAGGGAGCCGATCTCCGTCGGCGCGGGGCGATGGCGAGAGCGCGGCCCCAGAACCCAGGGTAGGCACCCACCTTGTCGATTAGGTCCTCAACCTAGCGCCGGGTTCGTCGGCGGGCCTTGCCGTTGTCCCCGCCTCGCTGTCTTGTCTTGCCGCTACTGCACCTCGTGCAAGTCCTCGAGCAAGTCTCCCAGACCGCTCAGGTCCCGCTCCGGCAGCACCTGAAACAGCTCCACGACCTGCGGCAGGCAGTCGTGGTTCTTGGCGTACTGCACCAGTTCCTGGCGACTAACGGGGAAGCTGATGCCCTGCAGGCAGCGCCTGACGTCGCTCTCGGCGATGTCTTTGTCCGGCACTTTTGTCCCCCTGCTTGGATTGGCGACTGGCGCGCACGGCGCGTGCCGAGGCCGGTGGCGGTAGGGTACACTTCTCAGCGAGAAGAACCGCAAACCGCGCGACTCGAGAGGAGCCTATGGTCCTGATCGACCCCGTCCGACGCTACTCCAAAGGTCCCCACGGCTACCTTGATTGGTGCCACATGATGACCGACGACCTCTCGCCCGAAGGCCTGGCCGAACTTCACAGCCTGGCCCAGGCCATCGGCTTGCGCCGCGAGTGGTTTCAGTGGCATCCGCGCCTGTCCCACTACGACCTCACCCCTGCCCGCCGCCGGCTCGCCGTCGTCCACGGCGCGGTGGAGGTCTCGGCTAGGGATCTGGTGCGCCGCTGCCGACGAGCCTGATCTCACTCACGCCGAGCGCCGGCTGGGCTATACTTGCTGTATAACCGTTCGCGGCCGACGGACCTCGCGCCGCGAGCGATGGAGGGTGAGAAGGCATGACTTGGCGTGACACGATGCTCGATTCCTACAGCCGCGTCTGGGAGCTGCTAGAGCCGGCGCTGGCGGGGTTATCCCCGGCCGACCTGGACGAGATGCCGCGCCCGGACTGCAATCCCATGGGCTGGCTGGCCTGGCACATTGGCCGCATACAGGACAGCCAGATCGCCGACCTGATGGGCAAGGAGCAGGCCTACATCGCCGAGCGTTGGTACGAGAAATTCGGCCGTCCGGCCGACCCGCAAGACACCGGTTTCGGCCAGACGCCGGAGCAGGTGGCGGCCTTCCGTGCGCCGGAGCCGAAGGTGCTGCTCGATCACTACCGCGCCGTGGAGGCGCGCACCCTGGCCTACGTGGCCGGCCTCCGCGATGACGATTTGAGTCGTGAGCTAGACGAGCCTCAGTTCCAGCCGTTGCCCACGGTGGGGGTGCGGCTCGTGAGCATTATGGCCGACGACCTCGAACACGTGGGCCAGGTGGCCTACGTGCGCGGCCTGCTCCAAGGTAAGGGCTGGCAGAAGTTCTAGTCGCGCCCTGCGCTCGCGCGGAGGCCAGTGGCCGCGAAAGCGTTGGCACAGGCCCTGCCCATAGGAACTGCCCGACCGAGGAACACTGTTCTACGGAAGCCAGCGTAGGGCACTTGCCACTCGGAAGGTGCATCGGCGGCCCTAATCGGGTCGACCAACTTGTGTGGGAGGATTAGGCAATGACGGTCCTGTTGATCATCCTCGTCATTCTGGCCATCATCGCGCTGTTCGGGCTGTTTTCGATTGCCGGCAGCCTTATCGGCCTCGTGCTGACGGTCATCGTCGCGGCCATCATCGGTTGGCTTGCCGATCTGATCGTCCCGGGCAACACGCCCTACGGCTTCCTGGGAGCGGCGCTGGCAGGCATTCTCGGCAGTTGGTTGGGCGCGGTGCTGTTCGGCGCGCTCGGCCCGACGTTGTTTGGCGTTCCGGTCATCTCGGCTCTGATCGGCGCGATCATCGTCACGTTTGTCTACGCTCTGATCGTGAACCGCGGTTTCCGGCGCGCCTAGCGCCAGGAAGTCGAAGGACCGCCGGCAACTGGCCGGCGGTCCTTCGGGTTCTCACCGGGCGCCGCCGTCAACATCGCCCAACCGCCCTGGTAGGCGCCCAGAGCCAGTACCAACATCAAGGCAATCGCTCCCAGGGCCGTCTTGGTCAGCCGCAAGGGCCGGGTATCGAGCGAGAAGACAACTTGGCTACTCACGTTCTTCCTCCCTCGTCTCAATCGCGGGATCCATTCCGCGCCCCACCTGTCCAATCCTAGCCGATCGTGCCTGCGGCGCCACCGGCCAGGAGGACGAATGTCGGCTGGCCGGTAGGGCTGGGTTAACCCTGGCCACCTGGCCGGGCTGCCGGGTTTGCCCCCGACCCTCAGCGGCCGGGCCGGTCTAGGCGGCCGATTCCCTTACCGCGACCCGCGGCGCCTGCCGTCCCGGCGGCAGGAAGAACGCGACGAGCACGCCCGCGAAGGGTAGCAGGCCCAGGCCGACGAAGGCCGTCTCCAGGCCCAGATGGTCGGCCATCACGCCCGTGAGGAAGACGCCCAGCCCGCTGGCGACGAAGGAGAGGCCCAGCACCAGCCCCGAGCCCACGCCCAGGTTGCGCGGCAGCAGCTCCTGGCCCATCACGGTGGTCACGGGCACGGTGGCGCCGATGCCTAGACCTGCCAGGGCCAGGGCCGCCATCGGCGGCAGCCCCGGCAGGAAGAGAAAGCCCAGCACCGCCAATCCGATGACGGGATAGGCTGCGGCCAGCACCAGACGCCGGTCGAAGCGGTCCGAAAGGGCGCCGCCCAGCAGTCCGGCTGCTGCCTCCACCACGAGCATCACGAACAGCAGCTGGCTCACCAGGGCGAAATCGAGCTGGCGCTCCCTGTAGAGCAGCGGCAGGTAGGTGATCAATCCCATCTCCGACCAGCCGCGCAGGACGATGGCCAGGATGACCAGAAAGATGACCCGCAGGGGCGCTCGCCGGGCCCCAGCGGCGGCCGTGGTCCCCGCCCGGCGCACCATTATCGCGGCCCGCTCGCGGTCTACCGCCCCCAGCAGACGGAACAGCAGCAAGGCGAGCAGCAGCCCCGGCAGGGCCAGCAACGGCACCCCGCGCAGGCCGAGGCTGGAGCCCAGGGCGGCCGCCGCCGCCACCGGCCCCAGGGCGTAGCCGAGGTTGCCGCCCACCATGAAGATGGCTATGCCGAGCCCGGCCCGCCGGCCGCTGATCAGGGTGGTGTTGAGCGCGCCCTGCGGGTGGTAGGCCGCCGAACCCAGGCCAGCCAGCAGGCAGAACGCGACGAGCCAGGGGTAGCCGGGTGCCAGGGCCGTGCAGCTGATGCAGACGGCTACCCAGCCGACTCCCACCGCGCCCAACCAGCGGCTGCCATGCTTGTCGCCCAGGTAGCCGAAAAGTGGCTGGCTGAGCGAGCCCGCCAGCGTATAGCAGGCGCTGGCGAAGCCGACCATGGCGTAATCTAGGCTGAAGGCCGTGACGAAGACCGGCCAGAGAATCGGCAGCATATTGGAGTAGGTGTCGGCAGTGAGGTGGGCCAGCGCCAGCGTCAGCAGGTGGCGGTTCTTCAAGAGCGACATAGGGGCACATCATACCGCAAACGCCCCGCTGGGCGCCAGGTGTTTGCGCGGAAATGGACTGGTCGCTTGGCGGGGCGCGGCCATTCTAGCCGCCGAGCTCTCTCACCGGACCTTTGGTGCGGTTCCAACGCGGCCCGGGGCACTCGTGGCACGGCCTGCCGCCACCGTGTGGTTCCCAGTTCATCATGCGGAGGATGAAGGATGCCGGAAGATCGCAAAGACGAAGGCAAGATGACGGTTCAGCAGGCCGGGCATAAGGGCGGCGAGAAGGTTTCTCAGAAGTATCCCCACGAGCACTTCGAGGAGATCGGCCAGAAGGGCGGCCAGAAGGTCCGCGAGCTCATCGACAAGGGCAAGCAGACCGAGGGCCAGAAGTAGGCTTCTCAGCCCCCTCCAGTTCGCACGCCGAACCTAAAGCCGGCTACGGTGTCGTGGCCGGCTTGCCTTTGCGATGGAGGAAGTGCTGCAGCGCTTCTCGGGTCTCACCCCTCTGTGCCTGTCGCCGGCCCCGGGGCCGAGGATCTAGCGCCGGTGTAACCGGGGGTCGAGGGCGTCGCGCAGGCCGTCGCCCAACAGGTTGAAGGCGAGCACAGCCAGGAACACGGCCAGGCCGGGGAAGGTGATCATGTTCGGGCTGGCGAAGATGTAGTCCTTGCCCTCGCCCAACATGGTGCCCCATTCCGGCGTTGGTGGCTGCACGCCCAGGCCCAGGAAACCCAGGCCGGCGGCCAGTAGGATGGCCGAGCCCAAAGAGAGGGTGGCCTGGACGATCACTGGCGCCAGGGCGTTGCGCAGCACGTGTACGAAGATTATGCGCGGGTTGCTGGCCCCCAGGCAGCGCGCCGCTTCCACGTAGGCCATCTCCCGGATGCTCAACGTGGAGGCTCGGGTGAGGCGGATGAAGTTCGGCATCGAGCTGATGCCGACCGAGAGAACGACGTTTTCGATGCCGACTCCCAGCGTCGCCACCAGCGACAGCGCCAGCAGTATCCCCGGGAACGAGAGCAGAATGTCCACGAAACGCTGCACGATCAGGTCGACCCAACCGCCGTAGTAGCCTGAGATTGACCCCACCGGCACGCCGATGGCGAGGCCAATCGCCACTGCCCCGAAGCCGATGCTGAGGGAGTAACGCGAGCCGTAGAGCATGCGGGTGAGGATGTCCCGACCGAGGTAGTCTGTGCCGAAGGGATGAGTCAGCGATGGCTCGAGCAGGGCGTCCTTCAGGACCTGCTTCAGCGGGTCGTAGGGCGAGACGAACTGCACAATGGTCGCTAGCACCGCAAATAGAACGAGGACGGCCAGGCCCAGCATCGCCGCCCGGTGGCGGCGCAGCCGTCGCCAGACCTCGGCCAGCTGGCTCTCCTCGCGGGCGGTCCGCTCGCTGCTAGTCGAAGCGGATTCTTGGGTCGACGTAAGCATAGAGAACGTCCACGGCCAGATTGACGAAAATGAACATCGTGGAAAAAGTGAGCACGATCCCTTGGACCAGCGGGTAATCGCGCGCAAAGATCGAGTCCACCAGCAAGCGCCCGATGCCGGGCCAGCCGAAGACCGACTCCGTCAGCACCGCGCCGCCCAGCAGGGTGCCGAACTGCAGGCCGACGATGGTGATCACCGGCAGCAAGGTGTTGCGGAGGGCGTGGCTGTAGACTACTACTCTCTCGCTGAGGCCCTTGGCTCGGGCAGTCTGCACGTAGTCCTGTTTTAGGACCTCCAGCATGCTGGAGCGGGTCATGCGGGCAATAAGTCCTGTGGCGTAGAGGGCGAGAGTCAAGCCTGGCAGAGCGAAACTGATAGGCTGGTCGGCGCCTGCCGCAGGGAACATGTGGAGATTGATGGCGAAGATGACGATGAGCATCAGGCCCAGCCAGTAGACCGGCATCGAAACGCCGAAGAGACTGAGGGCCGAAGCCAGATAGTCCGTCAGGCTGTTGTGATGGGTGGCGGCGAGCACGCCGGCGCTGATGCCGATGATGGTGGCCAGGGTGATCGCCACCAGCGCCAGCTCGAAGGTGTAGGGCAGGCGAGCCCACACCTCGCTCAGCACCGGCTGTGAGGTGCGTGCGGAGATACCGAGGTCGAGATGCAACAGGTTGCCCATGAAGGTGAGGAACTGCTCCCCGATGGGCTTGGTCAGGCCCAGGCTTTCGCGGATTTGCGCCACGTCCGCCTCGGTGGCCATAGGTCCGGCGATTACGCGCGCCGGGTCGCCGGGCAACATGTGCACCATCAGGAAGACGATGCAGGCCACGCCGAAGAGAGTGGGTATGGCCGCCAGCAGGCGGCGGGCGACATACTTGAACATAGCCTGGCAACACCCCGCGGAGGTGGTGCGGCGGGCTCTGCGGCCCGCCGCACCATCAGCCCCCGTTTCTAGCTAGTGGGGACCGGGCCTATGCCGGTTCGGCGTAAATGCAGGAGAACTTCTCGTTGGCAATAGAGCTAACGCCCTTCACCTTGACCGAATGGACGATCGGGAACTTCTGCACCCAGAGGAAGATCCAAGGCGCCTCGTCCATGATGATCTTGTTGACCTGGGCGTACTGCTCGGCGCGCACCTTCTCGTCCGTGCCGGCGTTGGCCTTGGTGAGCAGGTCCTCCACCGTCGGATTGGTGTAGTGCGCGGCGGCGAGGCCAGCGGGCGGCCAGGCGGATTTCTTGAACTGCTCCATCTGCTGGGAGGCATCCAGGAACCCGGGGGCCCAGCCGAGGACGAAGATGTCGCCCGTCACCTTGTCCGGCGCCACATCGACGGTGTTGATGTACGTTGGCCAGTCCATAGTCTGCGTATCCACTTTCAGGCCCACGTCGCGCAGGTTGTTGGCCACGGCCTGGGAGAACTGGGCATCCTGGACGTAGCGGCCCGTGGAATAGAAGAACTTGAGTGCAGCTCCCTCGAAGCCGGACTCCTTGATCAGCTGCTTGGCCTTGTTCGGATCGTAGGGGTAAGCGCCCACCTTGGAGTAGCCGAAGAGGCTGCTGGCCAGCGGTGCGTCCATCACTTCGGCGGCGCCGAAGAGGATGCTCTTGATGATGCCCTCTTTGTCCACCGCGTAGTTCAGGGCCTGGCGGAACTTCACGTTCTTGGTCGGGCCCTCGCGCTGGCAGTACTGGCCGATGAAAATCGTGCGGTCGGAAGGGGCCAGGAGCACCTTCAACTGAGGATTGGCCTGGAGTTTGGGGATATCAGCCGGCGGTGGCAGGATTATTATGTCGGCCTGGTTGGCCAGGATCAGGCTCTCGCGGGTCGCCCCCTCGGGCACGATCTTGAACGCCGCCGTCTTGTAGTACGGCTTCTTGCCCCAGTAATCCTCGTTGCGTTCCAGGATCAGGTCCGCGCCCTTGGTGCGGCTCTTCCACTTGTAGGGGCCGGTGCCGACAGGCTCGTCGTTCCATGTCTTGGGGAAGTTCTTGGCCGTGTTCGGCGAAACGATGCCGAAGGCGGTCTGCGTCATCGCCGAGATGAAGGGGCCGTATTGATTCTTCAGGTCGAACTTGACCGTGTTGGCGTCGACGGCAGTTACCTGCTTGACCACACTCATAACGCCGCGCAGGGGCATCTTCATGTCCGGGTTTAGAGCGCGATCCCAACTCAGCTTGACCGCCTCGGCGTTGAAGGCCTGGCCGTCCGTGAATTTCACGCCCTGGCGCAGCTTAAACGTGTACGATAAGCCGTCGGAGCTGGGCTGCCAGGACTCGGCCAGATGCGGGTAAAGCTTCGCGTCCTCACCCAACCTGACGAGGGGCTCGCAAATGTAGTCGACAATGTTCTGCACGGTCGTCGTCGTCTGGCCGACGGGGTCCATCGAGTCGGGATCCACGCCGATGGCGACGGTCAGGGTCCCGGTGCCGACCTGGGCCGCGGGGGCCTGAGTAGCGGCAGGCGCGGGAGCGGCGGTCGCGGCGGGCGCGGGCGCCGTGGTGGCGGCCGGCTTAGGTGCCGTTGTCGCCGGAGCCGTCGTGGGCGCCGGGGCGGCCGGAGTCTGGCAGGCGGCCAGGAGAGCCGCGCTGCTGGCAATGACGCTCGCCTTGAGGAACTCCCGGCGCCCCAGGCGGCGGGACG